>CAZTSG010000006.1:0-37302 GCA_964616835.1 uncultured Nitrososphaerota archaeon
AGGATGTAATTCTATCCGTTTAATAAACCTTAATTTATCATAGCCAGTCAGCTTACTGATCTTATTTCCATAATAGAAAGCAACTGGTATTGTTGTAACAAAAATCATAGCCATTATTATGATGATTATTACTGTTAATGGCAGGTGAAACACGTAAAGTATCAAACCCGCAATAATGCTAAGGAAAACCGCTGTTACAGCTAGTGGAGCCTCAATCCTTTTCCACTTTTCCGCCAGCCTTATCGCTTCTCTTCTCCTCTTCTTCGCTTTTGCTCTCTGACAAGCCTATTGAACAACATGTTTATAGAGTTATTTAACCATTTCTTGTAAAAAGATAAAAAAAGGAAACGAGTATGGGTTTGCAGGGGTTTTGATATTCATGATAATTCGATAATTCAGTTTTTGAGGTTTGTCTATTAACGGTCTGAGATAATAGATTTATTTTAAAGGATTTACAGAGACATCCGACGGAAATTCTCAGAGCTGTCAGACTGATTTAATCGTTGAGAGAAGCCAGATCATTAATCCCAGCAGGAGACTTAGCCATATGAAGAACACTATCTTAAAACCCGTTTCATATATTCTTCTCGCTTCCGGGGGGAGGTGCTTAATCTGCTCGCGGGCGCCCTGATACATGATTATATAGCCCGTTGCGGCGAGGAAGAATGCGACCATGATGCCATGAATGAGGAACCCGTAGGCTATTCCCAGAACAGCCACCACCATGCCCGCCCATTTGAAGACCCTCACCCTAAGAGACTTGCTGACCTCAGGCGGAACATTAAACTTAACGCGGTACCACTCCGGCCCGAAAGTCTTCCTCATCTTCCAGAGGGCGTAGAAGAGAGCGATTAGGGAAAGTGGCACTGTGAACGCTAAGCCTATTATAAACTCGTTCAAGGAGAAATATCTTTTGAAAGCGAAGAGGAAGAGCCCAGGTGAAAATGCTAGGAATAAGGTTGCCGCCACGAGAATCAAATATGCTTTCTTCTTATCGTCCATATTTTATAAAATAGGTTTCATGAAATTTTGTATCTGCCAGAAGATTAGCAGGGTGATTATCACCCCGATTATTACTAATATTGCACGTGTTACAATATGGATTATCCACATCTTCCTCAACTTGTCTTCATAAACTTTTTCAAACTCTTTCTTCGCCTCCGGCGGGAGATGCTTAGCCTCCTCACGAGCACCCAGGAAAATGATAGAGTAGCCTATTAACGCGAATAATGTTGCAACTTCAGCTATCTGGATTACTATTCCAAAGGCTATGCCTAAGATGAAAACTAGCAAACCAGCGGTTTTGATTTTTCTTGCCTTCCCACTAGCCTCAGGCGGGATTTCAACAGTCTTCCTGAACCAGACCTTATACCACTCCGGCCCATATTTTCTCCTTGAACCCCAGAAAAGATAAATAAACACGATTAGACCCAGGGGAATGCAAAGACAAAAGGTCATTATCCAATCTACTTGAGAAAAACTCCTGTGGAGAGCGAAGATGAGAAGCGGCCCTCCAAGTATGAAAAGTAGGGTTGCTCCAACAACTGTGAAGTAAGCCTCAGTCTTCTCATCCATTCCTGAAAAGAGAATCTCATCTTTAGATTATTTAAATCTTATTGGGAATAGACTTATTCCTAGAGCTTAATGAAGAATGAGCTTTCGTTAAAACTTTACTTCCTAAGGACTGAGGCGTAGCTTTAGAGACGAGTTCAATTATAAAAAAATTTAATAAAATGGGAATTATGATTTTTAGAATAACGCTTTATAAGCATCTGTTGAAAGATGGGGACTCCTCCTTCATAGACATTATCTCCAATAGCGTAGAGACAACCATCAAAGCTACTACGTATATTGTTCCGTCTGAGCCAATGGCCGGAGAAGAATAGACCCAGCCTCCTGTCCGAAACCTCCATTTACTGCTGTTTGTTTGAGCACCAAGGTATTTTGACCTTCCGGTGCGCTGCGGGTCATGCATAAACATAGGCCAAGGCGAATCCGCGAGCCATCTTGGATTTGCTGAGATCCTTAGGAGAGCGATAGGAACAAGCATGATTAGCATGAATAATAGTGGGGGCAAGATGTTGAGCCTTGTTACATGCACTTCCTTTACCGGTGATTTCTGTAATGTTATTTAAGGCTAAGCCTTTACTTAGCGGGGTTTTCCTGCTAGCTGCTTTCCCCTTCTTCCTCTTCCTCCTTCTTCTCTCCGTGGACCATTATTTCACATATCTCGTCGAATGCCTTCTGTTTTTCCGCAGGTATTTTCCTCTTATCCCATTCGTGTCTTTTCCTGGCAATTCTGTTCCCCAATGGGATGACGACCCCGCAAAAAATCCCCAGACCGGTATAGGTGTATATTATGCTCTCCTCCTCTTCGCGCTTTCTTTCGGACAAGCCTATTAAACAAAATGTTTATGGAGCTATTTAACTCTTACCTAATAAAATAAAGAAAGTTGGGGGAATGAGTATGGTTTTACAGGAGCTTCTTGATATTCATGATAATCCAACCAATCCAGTTTTTAAGTATTGTTTGAGCATCTGGTTCTATGATCCAGTCTTTTGGATTGGGGTCTCCGTCTACTTTAGCAAGTATGTCATTCTCCAGCTTATTTATAGCACCGTTGTAAGCACCTTCCTCAACCATCTTAATCACGGCATCGATCTTGTTGGATAATGCTCTCTTCATCTCTGAAACCTTTTGCTTCTCTGAAAAGTCTTCGGGAGGCAATGAGTTGACATAATCCTTCAGTTTTCTTAAGGATTCTGAAATCAAATATTGTAGCGTCACGTACTCAAACCTGACTGGGATGATAATCGTCTGATTTGATGCAGACACGTAGATCGTTCCTGTATAGTTTCCCGGAGAGATTGATTGAGGAATTGTCACGTTTAAGACTATACCTACCCATTGTCCTGCTGAAATGTTGAGGGAATTGGGCTCAATCGCGATACTGCTTGACGGTATCCTGTGTCCATCGCCATCCGTTAGATCAGTTATGTTTATTCTCACGTTTTCTAAAGCCTCTTGGCCTCCCGCTTCCCCTACGAGGAGGAAGGTTGTAGCAAATGGAGACAGGGGGTCGATGCGGTTGTTGAAGCATAATTCGCCTGGGAATACATCCAATATTGGCGGCAGGCTGGGCGTCCTTTCAATTATTAGGGTAAAGTTTTCCTCGCCAAAAGTCTGGAATCCAACGATTTTAATCGTAAATGTCTTGTTGGATAGATCACCGCCGATTTTGATGACCTGCGGGTAATTATATATTCCTGAGTGTGATGAGCCCTCTATCTGCTCCTCAACCATGCCGGTTTCATAGTTTACTCCAACATGATTACCATGCTCATCGTAGACATGGAGGTCAAGCCTACCACCAAGATAGAACAGGAAGAGGCTCAGCCCACGGGTGTCCTCCGGCGCTACGTAACTGATAAGTATTTCATCGCCTTGATTTATTGCACCATAATAGGTTATCGCGCGTAAATTATTAACTAAGCCGGTGATAACTGGCCCAATTATGTTGCATCCGATTACAGCATAGACCTCTACCCTATATTTTTGCAACGATGAGTAGGAGTCGCAGACCGAGAACTCAGGAGAAGAAAATGTTGTGGCCACGCTTGGCCCTAAGATTTCAGAACCGTTCTCAGGTGATCTGACGAACATTATAGGATTTCCACTCTCATCATAAATGTTTATAAATACTGTTATTTTTGCAGGCTCGGCACCAGTGTTAACAAGAGTCATAGATTTCCGAGCAACGATACAGTCGGTGATTGGAAGCTGGATATTGACTCCCACGTTTTCTATCACACCGCTTCCACTGGGAATCGCTTTCTGAATAGCAGCTTTAGAGGCCTTAATCGAATCGCTCCAGATCCGCTTTAGTATTTCGATGTCGTTAATCATCTTGAATTGTGTTTCTATATATAATCTCGCTAAGATAGTGTCAGCAATTAATTCCATAATCGCACTATCAAGCTTCGTGGCACCAGCTGCTCTTGACACATTTCCTAAAATCCCTTCTGCCGCTAACCTACGGAATCCTAATGTTACAAGTAGTGAGGCTACTTTTAACAATATGTACTTGGCTCCACCCATTATAACCTCAAGCGACTCTATAGTCACAGATTTACTGTAATGGAATGTGTATGCGAGGATTGCTTCATAAGCATCATTATCGGAAATCCAGAGTACTATGTCAGGCTTCAATGTCTCGCTGATATCATTGATTTTTGACGTTGTTTTCTCCAGCGAAGAGATGAACGAGTTTAAGGATTGTGTGTCTCTGAGGTCATCTGGAACATTTTACATAAATTCTCCATATTCTTTCCCCATGGCTTCCATTATACCATTCAAGCCTCCTTCATCATAGAATTCGTTCATCAACCAGTTGTAGTATTCTTCACGAATATATTCCTCCGACTTATCTCCGAATGCAAGGTCTTGAGCAGTCTTTCCACCGAAGTCTATTAAATGCTTCATGATAAACTCGCTTTGACTCTTGTTTTGCGAAGCCCCGCTCGAGAGTAGAACGGAAATGATACTAGTTATACAGTCGTAGCTATTCCACAGTGCCTTACAACATTTAGCATAAGCATCGCTCTTAGCCCTAGCAAGCTTCTCTATTAAAAGTTTTTCTGCATCCATAAGGTCTTGGAGAGCCTTGCCTAATTTTTGTTTCGCCGTAGGAATTGTATATTCGCATAACCATTTAACGGTGTTGAGAAGCATCTTGTTAGGCTCGTTTATGCAACACCAAAGCATTCTCCATGGTTGCACTAATCCGTTTAACGATCCGAATACTGCTCTCCCCCTGCCGTAGCTTAGTGCTACCATCGCTGCTATTCCGCTGGCTGTCGAGGATTCTGAGGTTGGGGATGTAATGCTTGTGCTGTTAAGTGCGTTGAACGGTGCGCTACTCGCCCTAACGAGAACGACTGCATCACTAGGATACCTGTCTATCGCAGCATCCCACAGGAGGAATGGTTGGAATAGGTCGTTTTGACTCTTATCCATGGTTATCGGATGGTTGAAGTCGACTATTGAGCAGCTCATAGCGAAGTCTCCGTAGAAGTGGACTCCGAATAATTCGGCAACCTGGTTCGGAGCCTCCCTACCGTAGCATATCTGGGTATCTACTGTGACAAGCAGTCCTCCACCGTTCTCAACATAGTTCTCTATTGCGTTAAGCTCGTCTTGGCTGAAGTCGTTCCAAGAGTATGTGAGGAGGAGCGCATTATAGCTTGAAAGGTCGATCTCGTTCAAACGCTTATTATAGTTCTTTTCGACGACATAGCCCTCATTAGAAAGCAACTCGCTAACGGCTGTGTAATCGGAGTAGCCATCCCAGCCGCCGTGGTAGAAATCCATGAGAATTCGAGGCTGTTGCCCTGAGGACGAGGCACGTGTCAAAAACGGAGAGATGTTTGGAGATAACAGTATTATGATAAACAATATCACTAACATACAACGGACTTTACACCCGTTTTTCACGTCGAAAAACAAGAGAAAAGACATATAAAGCTAACTGAAACAATACGCTTTTCATGCATATCTTGTTTAACTTTAATCCGAGAACTCTTCCAGGGCTTTAACTATCTTGTCTACAACCACGTCTGGGGAAGCGTCTCCACCGGATTCGTCTGGCTCATAGAAGAGGTCGAATACTACTCCCGTCTTACGGTAGTATTCGAGTATTGGAGCAACCTCCTTCTTGTAGATCCCTATTCTTTCTCTAACGACCTCCGGCTTATCGTCCTCCCTCTGGTAGAGCTCTCCGCCACAAATGTCGCAAACACCATTGACTTTAGGCGGCAATGTTAGCTTGTTGTATATTGCGCCGCATTTCTTGCAGACAAGCCTTGAGGAAAGCCTTCTAACAATCACCTCGTCCGGAACGTTCAGGTTTATGACTACGTCTATCTTAGAAACCTTGTCTAGGAACTCCGCCTGCTGTATTGTCCGGGGGTAGCCGTCTAGTATGAAGCCTTTTCCACAATCCTCCTTGGAAAGCCTCTTCTCCATAACTTTGTTAACGATATCGTCTGGGACAAGCCTGCCGTTTGAAACGTATTCCGATATGCTTTGCCCCAGCTCGCTCCCGCTCTTAATCTCCTCCCTGAAAATGTCTCCCGTGGAGATGTGCGGTATGCCCAGCCTTGCTGAAAGCCTTGAAGAATATGTTCCCTTCCCGGAGCCTGGGGGGCCCAGTATTACTATCCTCATTTCGCAGCCTCCTGCTTAGCCTTAACCACCCATTTGACTTTCCTAGGGTTCCTGCCGAGCCTAAAGTTCCTCAAGCATTTTGAGCTGCAGAACCTGAATATGCTCCCGTCCCTCTTAACGTATATTATGCCTTCTCCGCTGGGGAACGTTCTGTTGCAGAAGCTACACTGGAAGAACGTGGGCGTGGCTCATCACCCTGCGAATCTTCTCGCCTCTCTCTCAGTCTCCCTGAGCATCAGTATGTCCCCAACCTTGACGGGGCCGCGCACGTTCCTAAGTATGACCCTACCCTTGTCCCTGCCGGCGAGTATTCTCACCCTGACTTGAGTAACTTCTCCCGACGCCCCCGACCTTGCGACGAGCTCAACGACTTCTGCCGGAGTAGCCTCCTCGCTCAAGAGGATTTCCCACCCGCTGATGCTCGGAGGGCCTCTATCTTCTTGACAATGCTTTCAAGCATTGAAGCAGCCTCCCCCGGGTCTATTATCGCTACCGCAGCGGCTGAGACGTTCGCTAATCCAGCGGCCTCCCCCAGCTGCTTCTTGTCGGGCACGACGATGTAGGGGATTTTCCTATCCCTGCTCAGCAACGGTATGTGTAGAACAACCTCAACCGGGTCAGTGTTGTCAGCCACGTACACTAGTTTCGCAACGCCTCTTTCAAGCGCCTTAGTGGTTTCATTGGTGCCCTTCTTAACCTTGCCCGTCTTTGCTACTAGCCTCAGCAGCTCCAACGCCTCCTCTACGAGTTCCTTAGTCGGCTCGTAATCGGCTGTTGTAATCCTAACCATTTCAGCTAAGCACCTCTACCGTCCACACCTCGCCACCAAGGGGTATAAAAACTTACTTGAATAAGCTACGGGTGGGAGAAGACGAGCTCAACCATACTGCTAGACGCCTTTTCAACGACACAGAACCCGAACCTAACCAGCTGGATCATCCTGCCCGGGGGGAGCTTCGTCAACTCGGATTCTCCAAAGCCCTCGGCGAGGCTTGCGTCAGGCATTAGCACACGCGTTTCAACAGCGTCGTCGGGCAGTACCCATTGGATCAGCTTCACCCCAGCCGTTCTCCCAGGGACATCGGTGCCTTTGAAAGAAGACTCTACGAGCCCAGCCTCCTGGTTAATGCTCTCTATCTCAACGTTGAAGAGGGATATTAGCCTAATCCTTGAGCCTGGAGACGTATCGCTAACATCATCAGCTGAGACGAATAGCTCAACAGTTCCCCGCGACGGCTTCACTGAGAGCAGCCTGAAGCCGAGCTCAGGCCTACTGGGGTGGCGCGATAGCCTCGCCTCAACCTCCCCTGGCACGTTCCTTACGATCATCCTCAACGGGTTTTTCACGAAGTAGTAGCGCTCAGCATCCCAGTCCACAGCCTCCCTATTGTAGGCGTAGAGGTTCTCCCACTTAACCATGGCCTCAGTTATGTTAAGCCCCATGTCCAGTATGACCCTCCTGATAACCTCCGGCCTGAATCCTCTCCTCCTCAAAGCCCTCAGTGTCCCCAGCCTCGGGTCGTCGAGGCTCTCGTAGAGCCCCTGCGACCAGCCTTTCATAATCTTAGACTTGCTGAGAACACTCTTCTCCAGCCCAACCCTCCCTATGTGTATTGAAACGGGTTGGGGAGCCTTCAAGTATTGGAAAACGTATGACTGGCGCACCTCGTTAGTCATATGCTCCTTCCCCCTTATCACGTGCGATATCTTCATCTCGTAGTCGTCTATTGCGCACGCCCAGTTGTAGAGCGGCCAGACTCTGAAACCCCTTACCCGAGGATGCTCCGCCAAGTCTATTCTGAGGGCAGGCCAGTCCCTCACAGCGGGGTTCGGATGCTTCATATCCGTCTTAACTCTTACAACAGCCTCGCCCGGGCCGAGGCCCCCGCTGAGCATTTTATCCCATAGGCTAAGGTTGACGGAAGGACCCTGATCCCTATGGGGGCAAGGCTTGCCCTTTCGCTCGAAAACCCTGAACTCCTCGGGCTTGCAGAGGCAGACGTACGCGAACCCCCTCTCGAGAAAGGTTTCAGCATGTTCATAGTATGTTCCAAGCCTCTCAGACTGGTAGTAAACTTCATCTGGCTCTATGCCGAGCCATTTCAAGTCTTCTAAGACCCAGTCGTAGGCTTCCCTCAACGGGGGCTTGACGGAGGGCGAGGTGTCTTCAAACCTCAGTATGAACTTTCCACTCATCCTCCTAGCGTAGTAATGGCATAGCACAGCCGGCCTAGCGTTCCCGAGCGTTAAGGGACCGTCTGGATTGGGCGCGAACCTTAAGACCGTCTGAGTGAAGCCCTCCGCCCTGGGGAGTGGGGGTAGCTCCTGTCTAACGGTTTTCTCAACCCTCTGAAAACCGCCCAGTCTCTGGAGGAGCTCAGCCTGCTCCGCGAGGGAAAGACTGTTAACCCTCTCAGTTATCTCTTGAACGATCGGAATAATCTCTTTAACGCGGCTTCTCAAGCCAGGGTTTGCCCCGAGCAGTTTCCCGAGAACAGCCTCGGGCTTAGCTACTCCGTTGAAGGATACAGCGTTCTCTAGGGCCATCCTCTCGATCAAGCTTCTAATTTCTTCCAGACTCATCTAAAAGCCTCCTCTCTTTCAGAAGCTTGTTGAGCAACCCCCTCCGTTCCAGCCATTCCGCAGTCCTACCCCTTACTACGAGCGGGACTTTAGCAAGCTCCTCGACTTTCCTCGCGCCCACGAGGAACATTGTGAACCTGAGCGCTAGCTCGAAGGATTTCACGAGCCTCCTAGCCTCTTCAACCCCGCCCTTCGAGAATGCTTTCAAGAAGGGCAATGCCATTCCGGTGCAACTCGCGCCCAGCGCGATGGCTTTGGCAGCGTCGACACCAGTCCTTATCCCCCCGCTGGCGATTATCTTAAGATTCGTGCAAAGCCTGGATTCAACTATGCTCACAGCAGTCGGAACACCCCAGTCCCAGAAGCTCTCGTCGAGTAAGCTCGCCCTATCACCCCCCTTCTTCGTCGCACGGTAATACTCTACTGCATACCAGCTTGTGCCGCCAACGCCAGCAGTATCGATCCACTTAACCCCCCAGGATTCCGCGAGCATTGCAGCCTCGCCGCTGAAGCCTGCTCCAGTCTCCTTCAAGCAAAGCCTCTCGCCAAGCCTCTTAGAGAGCTCTACGATATGCTCCCCGTATCCCTTAAAACAGGTCTCGCCCTCCGGCATGACGAGCTCCTGAAGCTTGTTGAAGTGCACAGCCAATGAATCAGCCTTAACTATCTCCACCGCCTTCAGAGCATATTCTGAGCCATGCCTAGCAACCTGGACTGCTCCAATATTGGAGATGACGAGAGCGTTTGGAGCCCTCTCCCTGACTATGGAGTAGGTGTCTGTCAAGCAGGGGTTCTCCAACGCGGCCCTAACGCTTCCAACCCCGATGCCTATGCCCTCCGATTCAGCGACTTCCGCAAGGCCCATGTTTATCCTCTTAGCCCCTTCGGTCCCGCCGGTGAGGGCCTCTATGATCAAGGGTATCCTAAGCCTCTTGCCCATTACAACGACGCTCGTATCGACTTCCTCCAATTCGATTTCACGCACAGCATTGTGAATAAGCTCAACATCCTCAAGCCCAGTATTAATTCTTGAGGAAACGTCTTTCGTAAGAGCTATTTGAATATGCTCAGCCTTCCTGCTCTCTATGGCCACGGTTCATACTTTGCCCTAGTGTTTTTAACTCTTGTCAACTATGGGCATTGATTAATCCGCAATACTGTGGTCTGCTCCCAATGAGTGTCGGCAGCGTTTTCAGCTCAGCTCCTCTATTGAAACTCCTTCCTCCACCGTTTTAAGCACTCTCGACTGAGCGTTGATGTTCTTCAAAGAATCCTCAATCTTCTTCAAAGAATCCTCGTCAACCAAGATTAGGACGCATCCCCCTCCCCCGGCACCTGTAAGCTTCGCACCGTACGCGCCCGAGGATATGCTCGACCAGACGATGGAGTCAAGCCTGCTGTTTGAAACACCCAGTAAGGAGAGTAGGAGGTGGTTTAGCGTCATCAGCCTGCCGGCCTCGCTTACGTCGCTCTGCAACAGTCTGCTAATCCTATTCGTAATATCGCTTATGGACGTCATTACTATGTTGAACAGGTCTGGCTCTTTTTCCTTTAGGGACGCGACTCTAGAAACCATTTCCCTAGTGCTCCGCTCCATTCCTGAGTCGGCTAGAAGGAACAGTCCTTTACCCGCTTCAAGCCTTTCAAAACCCTTGTCCTTAACGAAGAGTATTAAGCCTCCTTTTAGAGCTGCCGCAACGTCGACGCCGCTAGGATTGGCGTGCGCAACTCTCTCCCCTTCCATCGCCAGCTTGAAAACTTTTTCCTCAGGAGGCTTCTCGTAGACTGTTCTCAGCAAAGCGTATGCTAATGCTACTGAGGTCGACGCTGAGGAGCCCATTCCGGAGGCGGGCGGTATTTCTGAGCTCACACGTATCTTCAGCTTCCCCCTGAAGGATTCCGACTCGCAGAATGCGCTCACCACTTTCGCCAGAGGCTTCAGGGCAGCTGGCCCAGATAATGCTCCTCCAATCACCTTGCCAATCCCGTATTTCTCGGAGCATATTTCGTGCGGCCCGAACTCGTCTACTGTTTCCACAATAGCCCTGGAGTAGACGTTCACCGCAGCGACGAGAGCAGGGTAGCCGTAGACCACAGAGTGCTCGCCGGAGATTATCACTTTAGCAGGAGCCCTGCAGGATACTCTCAAGCCCTCTCACTTGTAGAAAGCTATGGAGGAGTACCCGACCACTCCGCTGTAGTCTCCGGAAACCTCCCCACTATGGTAGTATTTCAGCAAAGAGGCTCTTGAACAGCCCATTTCCTTTACGCACGATATTAACGCTACAACCGGCCCGAGGCCGCATAGGGACTCGTAGGCTGAGGCTACTGAGTGTACCTGCCTCTCGTCCAAGGACTCTATTGCTCTAATGGTCGCCATATCCTTCTCCTCAGCCTCCTTCGCAGGGACATAGTGGCTCATGTCGGAGCTTGCAAGCACGATGGATTTCCTGCTCTCCAAGGCCCTCGCCAAGGCCTTGCCCAGCTCAATGTTCTTCTTCAACTCGAAGTCGTGAATTATTATCGGGACCAGTTTGAAGGAATCCCCGTATACCAACTGCAGAAAAGGGAGTTGCAGCTCGATAGAATGCTCGAAGGCGTGGGCGTAGGGATTGTCCTCGACGAAGGGCGCGTAGCTGAGTAGCAGGCTGACCGTCTGCTTGTCTACTTCAACATCGCCCAGCGGGGTTTTCCAAAGGCCCTCGCTCATGGTTGCGAAGCCTGTGGAAGCCATATGGTGGTCGGGGCCCATGACCACCACCGTGTCCCTCAAACCGTGTTTAGCAGCCTCCCCGTAGGCCCAGGTCGCAGCCATACCGGAGTAAACGTAGCCGGCGTGGGGGACGATGAGGCCTATAAGGCTAGGGTCGTATCCGCCGAGCTTAGGCAACTCTCCAAGCCCCAGCCTGCCCTTGAAAAGAGCCTCCATCTGTTTGAGCAAGCTGTCTCGAGAGCCCTCGTACCAGCTTCCTGCGTACGCGGGCCTCCTTACCCTAGCCATCCCCTATACCGTCTCCTCAACCTCCTCCAGCCTGGTTTCGAAAGCGTGGAAGTTCTCGCTCAAGCTCTCCGAGGGCGAAATCACCCCCCTATTCCTTAGAACCTCCCTCGTTAAAAGCCAGTACACCAGGGCGAGGGAGCTACGCCCCTTGTTGTTCGCAGGTATTATAAGGTCTATGAAGGAGCAGGAGTCATCGGTGTCGCATATGCCTATTACCGGTATGCCGATTAGAGTCGCCTCCCGAATAGCCTTCTCGTCAACCTTAGGGTCTGAGATTATAAGTATCTTTGGAGAAATATAACCATCGTACTTCGGGTTGGAGAATATGCCTGGCGGAAACCTTTCGACAATCGGTTTGAAACCAGTGTACTCGCACATTTTCAACACGGGCGTCCTCCCATAGTCCTTCCCCGATACTGCAACCACCTCGCTCGGCTCGTATCTGGCGAGCGCCCTGCCGGCGACCCTTATCTTCTCATCCGTCTGGGATATCTCGATCAGGTTGAGGCCATCGGGCCTAGTGAACCTGACGAAGCGCCTCATGCACGTCGTGCAAACCTTGGTACCTATGTGAACCCCGGCCGCGATATACTCCGTCCTAAGTATTAACAGGCCTTCGCCGCTTCTCCCCGTCGCGCTCATCTCTTATACTCCTCCCCCAGCAATACTCCTCCCGAGTACGATATGAGCTCGTCGATATAGTCTACGTGGGAGATAAAGATTCTCCTGCAGCATATCCTGGTGACGTTCATCGAGTCCAGAACCCTCTTAGGCTCCTCGCCTGCAGCAACCCTCCTCTTATACTCCTCCCACAAGTGGCCTATCACCTTGCCGCATGTGAAACACCTGACTGGGAACATCATTCTGAAAACACCTACCTGTAGCTCTTCTGGAACCTCCTCCTAGCCCCTATTCCGCCGAATTTCTTAGGTTCCTTCCTACGCGGGTCCCCTGAGAGCAGGTGCCTATCGAACTCTCTGAAAAGATTCCTGACGCTAGCGCTCCTAGTCCAGTTTGTTACGGCTCTTGCAAGAGCTTGCATAACGGCCCTGGCCTGA
This sequence comes from uncultured Nitrososphaerota archaeon, assembly GCA_964616835.1. Lineage (GTDB taxonomy): Archaea > Thermoproteota > EX4484-205 > EX4484-205 > JAAOZP01 > JAAOZP01. Next base: position 12,869 of record CAZTSG010000006.1, read on the forward strand.
GACGCATGCCCCCCGCCCTCGACCTTGATGTCAATATCCACTTCTTTAAAATGCTCCGGAGCCAGTGTCAGGGGCGTTAAAGCGAGCATCCTGTAAGGGTTGTAGAGCCAGTTCTCGGCGGGGAACCCGTTTATCGTTACCCTGCCTGACCCGGGCTTCACTACAGCCTTCGCCACCGATGTCTTCACGGAACCCGTTATTATTAACGGCATCTTTCTTGGAGCAGGCATTCCTAACCAGCCTCCGGAATCTTGAAAACATCCTTAAGCTCGGAGAGGGCGAACGACCTCCCGCCCAGCCTCGTAGCATCAGCCTCCTCAAACCTTACCGGCTGCCCACCCAGGTTACCCGGGTTACCCGTATAGACTCTAAGCCTCCTGAAGGCATTCCTACCCTTCTTCTTATCCATGGGAAGCATCCCCTTGACGACGCTCCTAACGTAAGTCGCTGGATTACTAGGGTGCCTAGGCGTGTGCTTCGGGTTTCTCACGCTCTTTATCTCAAGGAATTTAACGTACTCTCTCGTGAAACTACGCCTATCGCCGGATATCCTTGCTTTCTCAACGTTGACCACGTGGACCCTGTATCCTTCCAGAAGCTTCTTAGCGATCACGGAGCACATCCTCCCCAGGATCTGGTTCGTAGCATCAACAACCAGAACCTTCTCAGACAATTATCTTCACCCCAGAGCCCTTTGGCTCAGCCTTCGCGAACTCATCTATCCTCATAACGGTGCATCCGGCAGCCCTAAGCTTGCTCAAGGCGGCGGATGAGAAGGAGAGTGCTGCAACCGTCACACTATGCTCTATACTCCCCTTACCCAGTACTTTGCCGGGGACGATGACCCTGTCACCCGGCTTGGTTAAGCGTGCTATCTTATCCAGGTTGACCTCAACCCTCCTGCTCCTAGGCCTTGACAATATCTTCTCCACGCTCCTCCAGAATCTCGAATCCTTAGCAGACTTCTCCACCGCCACCAGCACTCTCCTCGCCGCCACGCTCCTCAACTTCGGGGAGCGAGACAGAATCCATAAGCGTTTTAAACTTATCTCTCAGTATTTGAAGAGCCTGCTTAAAGACCTCCAGGGCTGGTAGAGCGCCTGTCGACTCCAGTTTGAAGACGAAGACACCCGGTTTTTCAGTGAAGCTGTAAGTCGCTAGGGAGGCGGGCTGCCATTTAGCATGCATTCTTCCCCTCCCCATTCTGGCTATGGCCTCCAGCCTAAGCCTAGTATTAGGAGGGATCTTGGTTATCGGAATATTCCCATAGACAGGGTATACGTCAGCGTCTTTGCAAACAAGGTCCTTGGAATACACTGTGAGAGGCTCGTCTCTAGCTGAAACGTCGAGGCTGAGCGTGGTGAAACACTTCTCGCCAGAGCCCTCTGCACACTCCGGGGAATCCATCGGGAGATACTTGCCCACCGGGGTTTTCAACGGTATTAAGCCAAGCCTGTGAGAGAGCACTTCGTCAAACATGGGTCCAGGGTTTTCGAAGACGTATACTTCATGTATTGCAAGCACCGGAACCTCTTCGAGTATCGTCCTCCTTATCGCGTTCACCAATGCCTCGGAGCAGCCGCTTATCATAGCCTCTAGATAATCCTCGCTCAGCCTAAGCACTTCAACTTTCAACTCTGCTGGAAGACCCCTAATCTTAAAAAGTATTTAAGGGTTAGTGGGCCCGGAGCCTAGGGAAAGGCTGGGAATGCTTATTAACCTCCTTGAGCCAGGAGCTTAGCATGAGCACCGGGCCTGAGAAATATGCTGTCGTAAGAATATACTCCTCCAGCAACAATACTATAGTGCATGCCACCGACCCGAGTGGATCATATACTCTCGCCGTTTCCGCAGCAGGCCAGCATGTTAAGGCTGACAGGCTGGGAGGCTCACCATACGGGGCTATGATGGCGGCTAACGCTGTTGCAGAGGCTTTGAAGAAGCAGGGTATTGAAACGATAAAGGTGAGGGTTAGGGCGCCGGGCGGGATCAAGTCTAGAACACCTGGCCAAGGCGCTCAGGCAGCTATCAGAGCATTGACTAGGGCTAAGCTCAGGATAATATCGATTGAGGACGTTACTCCCATACCTACTGACGGGACTAGGAAGCCCGGTGGGAGAAGGGGAAGAAGGTTCTAAGCCGCCTTCGTCTCCTCAGCTATTTTCAGCCTTATCAGAGGCTCCTCATCCTTCTTTACAAAGTACCCGGGGGTCCTAACCACTTGGTCTCCAATCATTACTTTGCCGTGTGTTATTGCCTGCCTTGCTGCGTGAATCGACTTAGCCAACCCCTTCCTGTACACTATCGTCTGAAGCCTCCTTTCTAAAACGTTTGAAACCGTCAGGGAGAGAACGTCATCCAGCTTAGCATCCTTCTCCACGAGGCCGAGTCTATGCAGCCTAGATATGAGCTCAGACTCTCTCTTCACCCTTTCCTCTCCGGTTAGGCTTAGGTAGGAGCGCGCTGATGCTCTTACACCCCTGAGGAAGGATGCTGCTCTCCAGAGCTCCCTCTTATTCCTCAAGCCGTACTCTCCCACTAGTATAAGCTCCTCGGCGAGGCGCTCCCTAACCCAGGGATGCTTCGGGTGGAGAATCTTGCTCCTTATCCTTCGCGGATCACCCATGGCTCAATCACTTCTTGCCGCCGGCCTGGGAGGAACTCTTCAGGAAGCCCACTGGCGGGCCCGTCCTACCCGTTGTCCTCGTCCTCTGACCTCTTACCTTCAACCCCAGGGAGTGCCTGACTCCCTTCCAACTCTTCATCTTAATCATCCTCTCAATATCTATCTTCTGAGTTAGCTCTAACTCTGAGGTTATGAGATGCTTGTCCTCGCCCGTTACGATGTCCTTCCTCCTATTGAACATCCAAGTCGGGATCTTAAGCGACTTAGGATTGTTCAGAGCAGCCTCTATTCTCGCAACCTCCTCGTCCGTCAAGTACCCCAGCCTAGTTTCTATGGGTATGTTGAGGGCTATGCAGAGCGCTCTGGCCAAGGACCAGCCTACTCCCTTGATCATGGAGAGCCCGTCCAATACTTTCCTCTTACCATCGCAATCCGTACCGGCTATCCTAACTATTTCTCTGAACTCCCTACTGCTCATTCAACAGGCTTCAGAGGCTTCTTCGGAGAAGGTTATAAACGTTATTATTCAATGGGCTTGCTTCAAGGCCCCGGGCAGCTTTGAAGCCCCATCTTCCGGGGAAAGCTGAGCACATGCCCGTTTTTCCGAGAACGCTGGGGAGGGGATTTGAACCCCTACGGCGCGTAAGCGCCACAAGCTTGCTGGAGAAAGGGTTCTCCAGGCTTGCGCCTTAGCCAGGTTCGGCCACCCCAGCCAGACGTATCTAGGGAGGCTTGTCTTAAAAGTTTTTACAGCGGAAAACCACTAAGCGTCTTTAAAAAGTGTTTAACCCCATGTCTTAGGATAAAGCGTCCTCTCCATTACGACCCTCTCAACCGTCGCAACCACGCCGCTTTTCGCGTGAATAACCTCGTCCGAATCCATTGTTAAAACCCCGAAGCCTACGCACTCGCCCTTCAAAGTCTTTATGCAGACAGTATCGCCTTTAGCGAGAGGGTGGTCTATTTTCGAAACCCCCTTGGCCGCGAGAGGGGCGCCGTGCGCGACAGCGGCCACAGCGCTATCCTTAACGTATACCGACGGAAAGCCTTTGAGAGCATCCTCAACCGGCTTTACTGTTTTTCTAAGAAGGCTGTCATCACCCTCTTTAGAATACAGGTGCCAGGCGGCGTATAGCTCTAGCAGCGTCGACGAGGATTCTTCGCTCAGGAACCCGTCCCTAGTCCTCCTGAGCTCAACCATGTGGGCGCCCACACCTGTGAGCAGGCCCAAGTCGTGTATGAGCTTTCTTATGTAAGTACCCGGCTCCGCGACGACTCTGAACACGAACCTCCTTCCAGCAATATCCTCTACCGTAAACCTGAGTATCGTTCTGCGTCTCAAGGCTCTTTTAACTGAGGATTTCAAAGGAGGCCTCTGGTATATTACTCCAGTAAGCTTCTCAACCCATTTCCTCAAATCCTTCTCGTCGAACTCCCTGTGCATCTCGCAAACACCCACGTATTCCTTGCTCATCATGTGCAGGTATTCAACGGCCTTAGTGGCGTCATTGAGGCAAACCGGTAGCACACCGGAAACGCCGGGATCTCCCCATTTCTTCAAGGGTCCCGGCGTGACCGGCTTTCTCAACCCCAAGTATTTTCTTTACAGTCGATGAAACATCGTGGCTCGACGGCCCCTGCGGTTTATCCAAGTTCACAACTCCTAGTTTGAGGAGCCTTTCAACACTCCTCTTCTCAGGGTACTCGCCGTAATTAGGATCGGTCTCATAATCCTCTTTCACAATGGTTCTGAGCCTTAGGACGTCAACGAGGTTTCTCAATTCTCACCAGCTCCGTCATGAATTTCTTCAAGCCGCTCTTCTCTATCGCTGCCAGAACAGTCTCGTCTCTAGAGTTCACCCTTATCTTAACGGTTTCATCAAGAGGCATGAGATGGATAATGTTCTTCCTACCCCTCTTAACACCGTTCAGCTCCTTCGGCCCCGTAACCAGCACGTGGGAGTCGTCGACAACCCCGACTATGACGCATTTCTTACCCCTATCCCTACCCCTTGTTATCATGCATATCCTCCCTGGACGAAGCACGTCTCTAGGCATTCTTCCTCACCACTTCTCCTCCAAATAGGCTGAGACAGCCGTCTTAAGTATTCTACTCACAGACCCCTGCGACAAGACCCCGGTATCCAAAACCATATCGTAAAGGCCCAAGTCATCTATGTTGAACCCGTAGTACTCCATGAACCTCCTCCTCTCAGAATCCTCTCTGGCAGCGGTTTCCGAGACTACTTCCTCCAGCGGCCTGTTCTCCCTGGAGGCGATTCTCATACACCTGGTTTCGAAAGAAGCCTTCAGGAATATTTTGAAAGATTCCACGTCCCTGGCGAACCAACCTGCGAGAAGACTGTCGAGGACAACCCCTCCGGAGTCGAGTAGTGAAAGCGTTACGCTGTCTATCTCCCTGTCGAACTCAGAGGTCTTCATGCATAATTCAGATAGTTGCGAAACAGTCAGCCCTTTCTCCCTAGCTATCCTCCTGAAGACCGAGCCTGTTGAAACGTATTCGAGATTAAATTCTTCCGCAAGCGGCTTGGCGTAAGTAGACTTGCCGACACCATGCAGGCCCGCCAATATTATTATCGGCCGCTTCGGGCGTTTTAAAGCTGGCAACTCAAACACCAGCCCCCAGCAGCTTCCTGAAGAGGAGCATGAAGAAAAACATGCAGATAGAGTACCATACCGCCAGCGGCACAGGTATAGTATTGCCGCCGTACGCGATCGACGCTGGGTAGTAGCCTGCGGGCCCGCTAAGAGGAATAAAGTATCCTAGGACGATGAAACCTGTTAGGGGAATCATGTTGAGCATTGCCATTCTCAACTGGAAAGACGATACCTCCTTCTCCAGCTGAGCCATGTATAGCTTTTGCTTATCAAGCTTCTTGAGAAGCTTCTGGTCTTTAAGCTTGAGGGCGGCGGCTCGCTGCATCCTGAATGCTTTCAAAGCCTCAGCCTTCTCCCTCACCTTTTCCGGGTGGAGAACAAGCTTGGTAGCTAGATTCGTTGCTAATGAGGAAACAGCTGAAACCACTGTCACCACCATTATGTTGAAGAGCGACATCCTGCCTATCGCTGTAAAAAGGTGGATAAAATGTTTTCCAACAACTATTCTCCCAGGAACCTTGCTATCCCTGGGTAGGTCTCCAGCGTCTCCTGGATTATGAGCTGGTAGTACTGCTGTACAATATCCACCGCCAGCAACACCCCCATTCCCCCGCCCAACACTCCAAGCACGTCTCCAACGCCGGCGATAAAGCCTATGAGTGCTCCTCCGAGAAACGCTACAGTGTTGATGTAGGGGGCGATCCTGCTCTCTATCACGCTCGGAGTAGACCTGAAGCCTCTCAGAAATATGTCTGAGTCGACGAGCTGCGATGAGAGTGAACGCGCATCCATGCCGGATACTGAGAGCCAGACCATTGAGAGGCCGATGCTGAAGAGAGTGAGTATGGCTACGTAGCCCAGTGCGTGCAGCGGGTCTTCAGCAACACGCGTAATACCTCTGGGTGCTGAAACCAGTTTCGCCAAGCCGGAGACAGGGACGTAAGTATTGTTAACAACCTCGACCCTCCCTATTATATCACCCAGAGGGGTCTCAGCAAGCTGAGTATTACTCAAGAAGGTGGCTATCATTATTATGTTCGAGAATATTGCTGCAGTCAGTATTACAGGGATGTTTGAAACGTATAAGAGCTTAATGGGGAAGCCTCTCGCGAAGCCTCTGAAACGCCCGTGGGAAATAGGGACGTTTATGCTCACGCTCTCCAAGTATATTAAGATAAGTATGAATATAACGGTTAGTAGAAGCTGGAATAGTGTTGGAACAGTTGGCGCACCTCGATAGAAGAAGCCTGTGAGAGGATTGCTTAACGTGAAGACCCTCTGGAAGAAGAAAACTAACACGCCCCACGAGTAGCCGTCTGGCGCAGGGCCCAGCGGGCTTAAACACTCCAGCCATATCTCTTTAGCAACCCCAGTTAGTATGAAGAGGCTTATTCCGCTTCCGAGGCCCCATCCTTTTTGAAGAATCTCATCCATCATGAGAAGGAGCATGGAGGCTAGGAAGAGCTGCGTGGTCGCTATTACCCTAGCCTTGAAATCAGAGATTATCAGTGTCCCGCTGAAAACAGTAGAGGCGGCTGAGAAGAGTATCAGTATTACTGTGAAGACCTTGGTCGCAACCTGTAGCATCCTCCTATCATATTCTGAGCCGGGGTCGAACCCGATGAGGCCTGAGCCCGCGAGAAGCTGCACAAGCAGGCTGCCGGTTACTATCGGGCCTATGCCGAGGTGGAGAAGAGAACCCTGTTGCCCCCCTATTATGATCCTCATCGCAGCCCAGGGGTCTGCACCCTGCTCCCTAGCTATGCCGTAGAGGGGAATATAGCCCATGACCAGGTACAGGATGAGCACTAGAGCAGTCCAAACCAGCCTTACTGTGAAACTTACTTTTCGAGTAGGTGCCTCGATCTGGAAGACGTATGGCTCAATCTTCTCCATCGCTTCCAAGAAGCCCATTACGCTACACCAGGCTTGACAATCCTACCCCCACTGGCTTCAACCTTAGCCCGGGCTCTCTCGCTGCATTGAGAGATTTTCACGACGTAGGCTGATGAAACCTCCCCGGCGCCGAGGAGCTTAGAGTACCCGTGTGCAGCAAGGTCCAACACCCTCTCCCCCTCGGGGGTTTGAAAACCTATCTTACGATACATCTCATCCAACTCTCCCACGTTTATCTCCTTACCCACGGCCCTCGGAACCTTCCTGACAAAACCCTTCTCCTTCTCCTCCTTGTAGAAGCTTAGGAACTTGTGGCCCATGCTCCCTGCTCTTCCGACACCGCCCCTAGAGCCTGATTTCCTATGCTGCCCTATCTGCCCCCAGCCGTGGGTCCTGCTTCCACGCATCTTCCTGACTTTTCTCAGCCTCGTCGGCAACCCTCGTCACGTGGAAGTATTGGAGTTTTTAAACGTTCTGCACTCATATCATTCTCTTCAATATTGTGCTTATTCTATCGCCCCAGTCTCCCAAGACCCCTCCCTTTTTAACAGGCTTCTTAACGCTCCTCCTGAAGCCTCCTTTGGGAGGGGATAGTCTGAACACCGGCTTAATCGGCTTGAGCACCCGGCTCGGAGACTCGCTTGCCCATACTGCTTCAACAAGTTCGTCCAGAGACTTGTAGCGCGTAAACCTTGAAAGATTCTCGTCGCTTAAACGCATACCCCCCGGCAGCCTACCCCTTTTCAACAATAATAGTCTAAGCGTTCCCTTATCTATCCTGCCCCACATCAAGTGGTCCTTAGCCTTCTTCAACATCCCCTCTACGGAAGGCGTTAGCCTGATTAGCGTCGACGAGTTAACTCTGAGGAGCCTGAGCTTGCTGAGGGTGGTTGCCACTTCTTTAGTAACGTTGACTGTGCCCCTAACCCTCACTACAGCGATGAGTGGAGCATTCTCCTTAGGATCCAACTTGACCCGCCTCCGTGGTTAAGAAGCTTGTCACGAATAGTTTCCTCAAAGAGGCGTAGGTGGCTGTTATGAATGAGTGGCTCGTGGAAGTCGAGCCCTTCGTCTTAGACCAGACGTCCCTGATTCCCGCCAGCCTGAGAAGAGGCTTAATCGCGTCCCCTACTACGAGGCCAAGCCCCTTCGGCCCCGGGTAGAGCACTATTGCTACGCTGCCTGTTTTACCGGAGGTCTTCGCAGGAATTGAATGAGGCTCGCCGCATTTACATTCCCAAGAGCCGCATCCCCGGGGCACGGGAATCATGTTCAGCCTAGCTCTTCTAGCAGCCTTCTCTATGGCGTCCCTGACCTGCCTAGCCTTGGCGGAGCCTACTCCCACATGCCCCTCTTCGTCTCCTACTACGACGAGCGCTCTGAAACGTGTTTTCTCACCTGCGTCGCTCTGCTTCTGAACAGGGCTGACCGATATGACTTCCTCCCTTATCCTGCGGAGAAGCAGGTCGACCGCCTCAGGCTCCCTAATTTTTAGCCCCATGTTGAAAACGTCTTCGAGCGTGGAAACCCTGCCCTCCTTAATCATCCTGATGAGCGGCGTCTCCACAGCGATTTCAAGCACTTCTTCAGGCTCTTCAGCCTCGTCCTCAGCCATGTTCAACAGCCTCCCCTATCCTGTTCTTAACCTCCTCGAATATCTTAGGCATGTTCTCAACCTTCAAGCCCTCGCTCACGTATTTTGAGAAACCCTTGCCCCCGGAAGCCTTAAAATAGTTGACTATGTGCCCGCCCCTTATCCTGCTCTCCTCGGGGAGCATGGACTCGTTAACCCTCACCTTGAAGCCTGCGTCCAACAGCCCGCTGCAGGCAGCGTAAACCCTGCCTCCTTTAACAGGCTTATGCAAGCCGATGTCTAAAATGCCTTCGGAAAAACCCTTCTTCAAACACCTTAGGCCCGCGAGGTAGGCCGTCAAGTATGCAGCGGGAGTATTGTTGAGACTGAAAGGCCAGTCGAACTTCCTCAGCTCCTGTGAGAAGGCGGATGCCAGAGTGATGTCTCCAAAGGGCTTGCTTGAAACAATCATCACTCTCACATGCTTGTTCGAAACCCTTACCACGACCCTCGGCAGGCCCGACTTGAGGAGCTTAGTCCTAAGGTAGTAGTCCGTAAGGCCCTCGCGGCGCCTCCTGAACTTAACCCTGTAAGACGCTGACCTCGCCATTAAGCAGCCTCACCCCTCTCCCTGAGCGATACAACATAGTTCATCAAGGCCCTCCTGCTGGCGAACGCGCCTCCCTTAACCATGAGGTAGAGCCTCCTGTACATCCTCCTGGAAATAATCTTCTTGTCGCGCAGCTCCTTGAGCAGCCTCCGCTGCGCCCTTACTTTCTCAACCCACGTGACTGAGACCCTGGCGCCCTTCGCACCCTTCCTGCTTCCAGGGCCTCTCCTACCGCTTCTCGCCCTAACCCTACTCCTGCTGGGCGTTGAAGCAGGCCTCTCCCTAATTATGCCGCTCTTGATAAGCCTCCTGACATCAGCCCTAGTCACAGCGTTCTCAACATCTTCAAGTCTCTCAGGATCTATCCATATTCTCGACTCTCCCACTTTAAGGATGTCGGCGGCGAGCCTCCTGACTGTTTTAACACCCAACGCTATTACGCCTCCGTCTTCTCAACAACCCTAGCCTCGTAGTTGGCTATTGCGAAGCCTCTTGAAGAAGCCTCTTTCGCAAGAGTCTCCCTAAGCCTCCTCCCGAGTTTCGAAGAGAACACGAGTATCTTACCCTCCGGGGAGCCGGCTTCCTCAAGATCCTTCTTGGAAGATATTAGGACAGGCTTTAATCCAGAGGGGTGTAAGCCCCTAGTCTTCCTGGGGGAACCGTATCCTACGTTAACTGTTTTAGGCCATCCCTTAACCCTGAGCCTCATCTTACTATCCTTGCCCCGGGGCCTGCGCCAGCTCTCATCCAGCCTCACGTACCTCCAGCTCTCCTGCCTCATGAAATCCGGCTTAGCCTTCTTACGCTTCCTCCTTAAAGCAAGAAGCTTCTTATTCCCAGTGCTCAAGCCTCCCGCCTCCAAAGCCCCTTCTCCACAACATATATCCCGTCTATGTGGATCCTGGGATCCTTATCCTTAATCTTCGTCGCCAGCTCGAATATTGCAGCAACCTGAGTGACCTCGTTCTTATCCAGGCCTGTGACGATTATGTCTTGGCCGGAGACGCTTATGTCGACGTTTTTGAAAGGCACTTCGAAAACCCTGGGAGACTTCTCACCCATAAAATTGTGTATCGAGACAGTGTTGCGCGACTTATCGTATTTAACGGTCACGGGGAAGTGCGAGTAGACTATCTTGAGCTTAACCATGTAGCCGTGGAGCACTCCTTCCATCATGTTCTTGACAAGCTTAGCGACCATCCCGACGAGCGCTTTAAACCTCTTGCCCTTTTTGAAGCAAAGTATTCTCAACGCATTGTCTTCAAGCACCAGTCTCAACCCGGTGTGCGAAAAGTCTTTCGACAGCTTTCCAAGAGGGCCCTCGACCGTTACAGTAGAGTCTTGCAGCATTATCTTGACTCCTTCTAAAGCCTCAACCCTTTCAGCGTAGACAGCTTTCACAACGCTAGTAGACATATGCTATCAGCCTCCCTCCGATCATGTTGTTCTTAGCTTCTTTGTGCGTCATCAACCCTTTGGGAGTCGATATGATTAACAATCCTACATTGTATGCTGGAAGAAACATTTTTTCAAACTTCTCAATATCTCGATAGGACGTTGGAAACCTAGGTTTAATAGCTCTGCATTTGTTTATTCTCCCTATCAACTGTACTCTGAAGAAGCCTGCCTTACCATCGTCTACGAATTCGAACTCTCCTATGTAGCCGGATTGCTGCAGTATTTTAAGGACGTGCCCTATCAGGTTGGAGGCGGGCGAGATTATGCACTCCTTCTTCCTCCTGAGGTCGCAGTTTTGAAGCGTCGTCAACGCGTTCGCCAGAGGGTCGTTTAGGGTCAATGCCTACACACCTCAACTATACTTTCTGAACCCGAGCGTTGGAGCAACCTCTCTGAAACAGTGTCTGCAATAGTTCAAGCCGTACATCCTTATTATCGGACCGTATGAGCCGCATCTAATGCATGGCCGCGAGCCCTTTCCGAAAGTCCTCTTCTTAGGTGTTTGACGAGCCATTTTAAACAACCTCCAAGCCGAACTTCGACCTTATGAAGCTTATCGCCTCCTCCTTCGTTATCCTATGAGACGAGCCTATTTTGCTCCTGCGGCGCCTCCTGTACATGACGCGGAACCCCGGCCTACAAAGCTTTACGCAAACATCCATCCCGAAGACCCCAATCTTAGGGTCGTATTTGACCCCGGGGAACTGAATATGCTCCTTGACTCCGAAGCTGAACACGCCGTCCTGGAAGCTTGAGGCCTTTACCCTCCCGCCTATTGCTTTAAAGGCCTTGGAGAGAAACTCCTCAGCCTTACTCCCCCGGAGCGTGACCACTGCGGCGATCGCTTCACGCCTCCTGACTCCGAACTCCTTTATAGTCTTCCTAGCCCTTCTCTCAGCAGGCTTCATGCCTGTAAGCATTGTTAGAACCTGCTTAGCCTTCTCCAACGGGTCCCCGGGCTTACCCGGGCATATGTTCACCACAACCTTCTCTATCTTTATGCTCCTCATCGGGTTTTCAAGACTCTGCTCTTTCTTCTCTAAAACAGTTTCAGCCAAGGCCTTTCCCTCCCGACGGCCATGACGTAATCCTTCACCGTGCTAACCTCCTTACCGTTAACATCCAGCGTGACAATGCTGTCGCGGAGCAGGCTCGATTCACTAATCGACTTCACGACGCCGATGCTGCCAGCATGCTTGCCCATGAACACGTAGGCGACGCAGCCTTGAGCAAGCGGGGCCTTGTCGATTACGGTTGCCTCAGGAATCTTCACGAGCAACGATCCGCCTGAGTTGAGAGAATTATCATCAGTCTCGAAAGTCCTACCGTCCTCTGTTGCAAGCATAATCTTGCCCCGGTAAAGATACTTCCTGTTTACCCTACATATCTTCATAGAGGATTCTTCCGGAGGAGCCTCGACGGGTACGAGCCTACCCTTATTGTCAACAAGCATCCGGTAATGCTTGTTGAGCTCCCTTATGCTTACAACATCCATCAAGCCCACGGGGAATTTGTGAGAAGTTCTGGCGATACCGTCCACGAGGACTAGGGAACGGCTTATAATGCTCCTAGCCTCCCTACTCGTTTCAGCTATTTTCAAAAGGTCCCTTACAACAACCTGCAGGGGCAGGGATAGTTTAAAACGGTGTGGACCCGGCTCAGGTCTAGTGATGAACTTCCTCTCCTTAACGCTTACGACCTGCATCGGGGCCGGGGCAGCATACCTCTTAAGGCTCTTAGACCCTCCTTTACGAGCCACCTTGGGAACCCTCCTCAGCCTGCTTACGCTTCCTCTCTAGGATGCGTTGCCTCCACTTGTCTTTCTCATCGATCCTAACCAGTACGACTGAGCTTAACGGTATTGGGACCAAGCGCTGCTCACCGCGTGCGTTCTCCCTGTAGACGCCTGAAACATAAACGCGGCCCCTCTCCCTGTCAACCCTGTTAACATCGCCCTCAACACCCCTGTAGTCACCCCTTATTATGAGGACTCTGTCCCCAGTCTTTACCGGCAGGCTCCTGAAACCATACTTAGCTCTCAGCTCACGGCTCAGGTGGGCGGAGGAAGACTTGTAAGCCAAGTGCCTCTGATCCATGCCTCTTCTACACCACCATTGAGGCCAATGCGGAAAGCTTAGGCCACAGGTCAACAGCCTCTTTAGCCACAGGCCCCTTAACCTCAGTGCCCTTAATATCGCCCTCAGGAGTCACCAGCACGGCAGCATTGTCTTCGAAAACAACCCTGAGCCCGTCCCTCCTCCTAACAGGGTAGCGCTGCCTGATTATTATCGCCTTCATAAGCTTGTTCTTAAGGTCTGGAGTACCCTTCTTAACAGCCACCGTAACCAGGTCGCCGACTTTAGCAGAGGGCCTGCGCCTCAGCCTACTGCCCGTCCTGTAGACCTGGACTATTCTGAGAACCTTCGCACCCGAATTGTCTGCGCAAACCAGGTTGGCGCCAACAGGCAGCCCTCGGGAACCATGCAGCCTATACTCTAAGATGCCTTTAGCGGAAACAGCCCTAGATTTCTTCATCGCCATCCTAGCCCACCTTCCCCAGCACTACGAAGTGCACAGTCTTGCTCAATGGCCTCGTCTCCCCTATTATAACCCTATCCCCGGTCCTCGCGGCGATGCAGGGAGGATTATGGGACGGGATTCTGCTCCTCTTCCTCATGTAACGCTTATACTTCGGAACGTAGTGCAAGTATTCCCTCATGACTATCACCGTGTTCTTCATCTTGTCCGAGACCACTACTCCTTCGAAAACACTCCCTCTGACTCTCACATCGCCGTGGAAGGGACACTTCTTATCCTCACACTTATTCTCAGGAGGACTTATTCCGAGGCTCTTAAGGAAGCTCAAGGATCAATCCTCCCCGTCCTGTCCTCAGGCCTGAAGGCTATGGATTCGCCTCTTAACACGACCTCTTCATCACCGAGCTTGAAGACGAAAAACCTGTGCTTCTTCGGAATGGTGAGACGCCGCCCTTTTTCAGAAACTATCACGAGAGTATTCTTAGTCTCCCAGACAACCTTTCCCGAGAAGAGGGCGGGACCGCTCTCAGAGCCCAAGACCTTCACGGGCAGCCCTATGAGCTCGTGGTAGGCAAGGTTGCCGGGTGTTCTCATTTCTTCTCCTCCTTCTCCACGGTAAGTATCCTAGCTATGGCGCGTTTCAACTCTCTAACAGCCTTAGTGTTTTCCTCAAGGCCCGAGGCGGCTCTCATCCTCGCTACCATAAGCTCGTTGCGAAGCTCCTGGAGCTTCTTAAGCCTCTCCTCCCTGCTCATCCCCCTTATCTCACTCGCCTTCAGCCTTGCCAACTCCACCACTCTCCTGCGGGACCTCGACTAATTGGACCTCGTCTGGAGAAACAAGCTCCTTCAAAATCTTGACTTTAACACCTATAATGCCCTGCGGCAGAAGAACACTCGCCTTTCCGACTTTAACATACTTCATCGCAGGGTCTCCGGCTGCAGGCATATAGCCGTATGTAAACTTCTCAAACCTAGCCCTGTCGGTGGCAAGCTTCCCAGCTATCCTTATCTCGCAACCCCTCGCACCCGCGGCAACCATCCTGCGTAGAGCAACCCTAGCAGCCCTACGGTATTTAACACCCTTCTCAAGGGCCCTGCATATCATTTGAGCAACAAGCTGGGGCTCCAAGTCGGGGTTCTCAACCTCAGCCACGTTGACCTGCGGGTTTTCCAAGTTGAACTTCTCCTTCAGAATATCCTGGAGCTCCCTGATGTTCCTCCCGTCTGGACCTATGACGAGGCCAGGCTTACTCGTGTATATAGTGACCACCAGGCCCATCGGGACGTTGAGAACCTTAACGCCCATGTAACCCCCCTCCTTCAAGTACTCTTTGAGGAAATCGTCAACCCTCTGGTGCAGCTTGCCCAGGTCCAGAACCCTTTTGTAGAATATTAGCTTCCTCTTAGCGGACAATTCAACCAGCCTCCTCCACAGCCAGGGCCTCCACGTGCGTAAGGGTTTCAAACCTTGGAGTAGCTCTGCCGAAGGCCCTCGGCATGTATCTTTTCAACTTCCTACCCCTGTGCACAACAATCCCGGTTATCCTCATCCTGTCGGGTGACAAGCCCTTGTACTCGGCGTTGGCCTCAAGCTGCGAGATAAGCCGCAGAAAGAACCGGGCGGTTTTAACAGGGTACCTCCCGGAGTCGAAGCCCTCAACCCCACGCCTGTGGGGAACCTTCTTCCTATACCTCCTGAAAGGGACTGGGATTTCCCTCTTAACCACGGCCTCAAGCCTCTCCCTGGCCTCCGGGATCCTAAGCCCCTTGACGAACCTAGCGACCTCAACCGCGTGCTTAGGAGATATTCTAACCTCTCTGAGACTAGCCTTAGCCGAACGCGACTTATCCGCCTCCACCAGACTATACCTGAAGCTTGGCAAACTTAACACCAGTTAGCTCGCGGGAGCGAGACAGAAACATACACCAATTATTAAATATTTTGCCTCCTTATAGGGAATGCTTAAATCCCCAGGAAGAGCCCTTTCAACGATGAAAAATGAGCAAGGAGGCTGAAACCGAGCCCAGTATACGTAGGGCTGTTAACGTTGACAGGCTTGAGAAAACCCCAGACGGTTATGTTGCGCACGTGAAGTCGCTAGAGGGGTTGAGGAAGATCGCTACAATACTGAAGAAGCCAATGGTCTCCGTTAAGGAGAGCGGGGAATACCTTGTTATCGACGATAGGATAACCTACGTTTGGAAGGAGACAGGCAAGTAGCGCGTTAACAAAACCCCTTTTTCTATTTCTCCTATTTCAACGGAACGTACGTAGAGGACTTGCTAGCGCCCACACCAGGCTTACCGTGGACAACCCTCTTGTTCGTTATCGCGAACTCCCCCAGGTAGTGTCCAACCTTGTCGAGAGTTATCTCGACAGGGATGAAATCCTTACCGTTGTGGACCTCGATGGTTAACCCAACCATCTCAGGAAGTATAGGCATATCCCTCCTGTGGGTCCTTATCCTCTTAGTCTGAGTACCTGTCTTAGCCATCTCAGCCTTAGCCTTCCTGATGTTCTCCAGTAGCTTCCTGTTCTCAGGATGCAGCCCCCTTCTCAGAGTCCTCCTAATACGGGCTGGGAGAAGCCTCATCAGCTCGTTCATCGAAAGACCGTTCAGCTCCTCAAGCGTCTTACCCCTATACGTCTGAATAGTAGACATTGAACACTTTATGGGGAGACGGGATATAAGAATCTTTCCCCTAGCAAAAAGCGGGGACGAAGCCCTACTGGGAAACAGGACAGAGATTAAGGTAAAGCGGGCCTACTCCTCGTTAAAGTCAACATTCACTCAGACTTCCTAATTCTCCTCCTACCAGTTAAGTGTTTTCTCAAGCATTATGAATCACTCAATATATTCAACAAGCTGGCCGAGCAATTTCTAGCTGTAATGATGATGATTGCAAGAATATACTTCAATCCCTTACTCTTCATAAGCCAAGATCCTATTGCCTCTATCCATATGTGTTTCAGCCTCTCCCTTATCCTTCTTGGAGTTCTGGGCGCAGGTTTGATCACCATCCGGTAGTCAGCCATCTCCTCTATCCTCTGTATTTCTCGCCTCCTATAAAAACCTCCACTATTCCAAGATACTGCTCATAAGCTCAAGCAGGTGATTAAGCAATTCCTCGGCCTGAGGAGTCTGGGGGCATGTAGGAAGCTGTAAATCAGTTTCCAGCCATTTTCCTTAGCAATTTTCAAAATACTTATCTGCCGGATCCATCTTACTAATAGTTTCATCGCCATGCTTGCATTCAACTATTGCTTTCTTAAAATCTTTTTATATTGCTACCCTGATATCTTTCTAACCTTCTTCCTACCAGTCTTACGCGGAGCGATTAAGCCGACCTTAGCACCGGGCGGAGCATTACGGCTGACAGACGTAGAGCCTCCAACATGCTGGTGCCTTCCCCCACCGTGGGGATGGTAAACGCTTATCATTGCTACTCCCCTTACGATCGGGTATTTTCTCCCCTTGCTTTTCATCAGTTTTCTCTTGGTGCCTGCTTTAAGGAATGGTTTTTCTGTTCTCCCTCCTCCTGCTACTACTCCTATTGTTGCCAGTGCTCTCGCGTCTACTACGAATGTTTTGGCCTTGGGGTTTTGCAGTATCGCTGTCCCGTTTGTTTTGCCGATTAGTGTCGCGTAGTTTCCTGATGATCGGAATAGTGCACCTCCGTCTCCTGGTCTGCGTTCAACGTTTGATATTATTGCCCCCTCTGGTACCTCCGCGAGCGGGAGTATGTTTCCCACTGCCGGCGGGCTCCCGGGCCCTATTGAGATCCTCTGTCCTACGTACATTGATTCTACTGCAACCGTGTGGAATGTTCTCCCGTCGTCCAGCCTTACTTCCGCGAGCGGCGCTCCTCTCCCCGGGTCGTGGTGCAGTGCCACTAGTGTTCCCTCAGCCCTCTCCCCCTGTGTTAAGAGCGGGTATTTCGCTGGCGCTACTCTCCTGTGGGTTGGCGCCATGAAGTTCGGAGATCTTCCGCGCCTCCTTACTATTGGTCTCTTACCCATTTTTCCACGCTCCTCCTTACACTATCTTAAGCCTGCTCGCCACGTCCATCGCGTTGTATTCTTTAGCGAGTTTTACTATCGCCTTCTTCTCTCCCGTTATGCTTCTTACTATGTTCACTTTCTCAACCTTCACGTTGAGGAGCTTCTCGACGGCCTGCTTGACTTTGCTCTTATCAGCCTTCGGGTCTACGATGAATATGAGCTTGTTCTCCCTCTCTATCATTCTGAAAGCCTTCTCCGTCGATACTGGTCTTATCACCACGTTGTCAAGCGACATATTTTCTCACCCTCTCCACCATCTTGTTCAAGGCTGGGAGGCTCCATATCGTAAGCCTGCCGGGGTGCCCGCCGGGCGCGAGGTCCATTACTGAGACCCTGTCGGGTGTCTTGACGTCTACGCCCGGTATTCCCGAGGCTGCTTTAACTATGCTCGCCCTCATGTTTGAGACCACTATCAGGGGGCCGACTCTCCTCCTGAGCCTCCTCCCCCTCCACTTGGATTTCCCGCTTCTTATCCTAGGCCTGCCGTATATCCTCTCAACCTCCTGGCTCAGCCCTATTTTCTCCAGCAGCTCGACTACTTCACGCGTCTTAGATAGTTTCTCAACGTCTTCGGTGAAGACTATCGGGATCTTCGCTTCGCCAACCCTGTGACCCCTCTTCTCCACAGCATCCTTGTTGAATGTTGCGGAAAGCGCTGAGAGAAATGCCTTCCTATACTCCTTCTTGTTTATCTCCTTCCTTATCTTCTTCTCCACGCGGGGCGGGTGGGCCAGCCTGCCTTTGACAGCCATGGGCGCGAACCTTGCCACGCCCCTCTCCGTTCTCGGAACCCTGGCGATGCCATATCCCACGCCCCAGCTCTCAGCAGTAGTTCTTTTTCCAGCCATCGGGTCCCTGCCCTGGGGCTGGAGCCTCCTAGACTGTTGGGCGAGGAAAGCTCTCCTCACCAGGTAATCCTCGACTTCGAGCTGTGTTATGAAGGAGGGGATTGACGTCTCCCCGTCCTCCTCACCGTCCGCCTTTAGGACTCTTACCTTCATTTCCTGCTGTAGGCTCATCATGCTGCCGCTGCCCTCCTTATGTTAACGTAGGTCAACACCGGCGGCTCAGCCTTGGCCTCTGCCTTCCTTGCTGAAACCCTTATTTTCACGAGCCTCTTGGGAGCCCCGGGGACGCTTCCGCTGAGCATGACTACAGTATTCTTCACCACACCGTACTTGTGGAACCCTCCCGGCTTATTGACTTCGTCGGGGTTCTCAACGATCCTGAGTATCCTAAGGTTTCTCACAAGCCTCTGCATGTAACCCATTTGCCCGGGCCTGGGTACGGTGTACATTACTCCAGAAGGCTTCCAGGGGCCGAGCGTCGCCACGCCCCTACGGGTCTTATTGCTCTTCCTGTCGAGTATTTTAACGCGGAACCTCTTAACAACACCCTCGAAGCCCTTACCCTTCGTAACCGCGAAGACGTCGACGTAGCCTCCCTCTTGGAAAACATCCTTAACGCCGACTTCCTTCCCGAGAAGAGATAGCGCGTAGCTAACCCTCTCGCCAACGCTATTGCCCCCGCCCACTGCGATTTCAAAGACCTCGGGGGTTTTCTTCCCTATCCCAGTCTTGTAGGGCTGTGTCGAGACGATGACCCTAACCTCCTTCGTTTCTTCGACGAGCTCTTTAGGAGGCTCCTCCGTCGACGTTTCCCCCCTGTTCCTCAAGGAGGTTATCCTCCTCTCAATATGCTTGGGAAGTTTTGTCGCCCAGCCCTCCCAGAGGATTCTCAGGCCCTGCGGGCTGTTCCCGTAAAGCCTAACCCCGACTATGCTTAGGGGAGGCGTTTCTATGAGCGTGATGGGCGTGAAAACCTCCTTGCCCTTCAAGGGGGAGGATTCCGAAGTATCTATCGTAAAACCGTGAGTCATTCCGACGCGGTAGCCGGCGAAGCCGAGGAGCCTAACCCTGCCCTCAACCTCCGGCCAGAACCTTATTCTGGGAGTCAGTCTTCTAAAACGTGCTCTAGGACGGAATGCGAGCGAACCATGCCGCGGAGCGCTTTGCTTCCTATGGCCCATTTCAATAATCCCCTTTCAGCCAGCGTAGTTGGTCAGAGGGTGGAACGAGCCCGTTTTAACCTTTTCTCCTTGAGAAATCGCCCCTGCAGGAATTCCTAACCCCTGTTTTTCCAACAACACTCTTGAAGCCTTGTTAAACGGCTTCAAGCCCGACGTATCCTCTTACCAGGGAGGCGATTAGGGGGAGGGTGATGTATAGAGCCTCCTCAGTGCGGACTGTTTCAGTACCCTGCTCACCCACAGTGTTGACGACGATGTCGAAAGCATCGTCAACCCTCATGTTCTCCCTGGCGAGCATCTCCCTAATACCCATGGAGGGTGAGCCGAATACTATTAGCATCCTCCCGCCGCGGGAAGCCAGCGCCTTAAGCTCCCGCAGCCTACTCCAGAAAAGACCCCCGTATTTCGAAGTGCCTATTTTAACCCCCTCGGCCTTCTTCAAAAGCTCCCCTAGGGTTGCTCTCGGAGAGGAGACGCGGTACCCCAGGTAGAAAGGCGAGTGAGTCGGGGAGACTATGGTGGCGAGGAGCCTACGGGGGTCTTCAACCCTGGCTAGAACAATGTCTCCGACACGCGGCTGGAGAGGAGACTCAGGGACTGGAGCGATAAGCCTCTTCTCGAGCCCAGCCTCCAGAACAATCTTTTTCGCCGACTCCTTGACCACGGCTGCGAGCCTGAAGCCCCCTGGGGCCACGTGTTTGAGCGAAGACGGCACTGTGTGGGAAGGGATTTTCAAAGGGGGCAGTAGGCCTGCGAACCTAAGCTCCTCCTCCTTCCTGAACACTATCTTCCTGAGGTATTGGGGCACGACCATGTAATTCAGCAGCTTTGAGAAAACCCTCTGGTTCTCCAGAGACCTCCTGCTATAATCATCCAAGTATACGATTACCTCGTCAACCATGAATATTGCCGCAGCCCTCCCGACGAGCCCGGCCCTGAAGGTCTTAACCCTGAGGTCTTCTGAGACGCCTATTAGTGAAGCCGGGAGGGCGATGGAGATCTGCAAGCCTGCTAGAGACTTGTTACCCTCATTATTATGGGTTTCTAAAACAACTACTCCAGCTCAGATATTCTCTCGGAGAGAATTTGTGAAAGAGGCTTCTTCTCACCCTTGCTGGCAACCAGTATCTTCGACTCGTATCTCACTGGAATACCCAGGTATCTGAGAAACCTGTAGAAGTCCCCGGCGTCCACGGGGCCCTCGACAAAACCCTTTTTAAACAAGGCGTAGAGAATAAGCTTGGCTCTCCTAGTCTCTTGGGGGAATTCGCTTTCGGCAAGCGTGAGAACCTCCCTACCCTTATCATCCAGCAGGCCGAGTACAACCCTGTTAACCTCCTCGTCGAAGCTCGTATCATTACTCTTGCTACTTTTCTCCAGGATCAGCTTGCGCATCAAGCGCTTCCTCTTCTCTTCTAGTATACGCTCCAGCTCCTTGTCCTCAGACAACCAGTATCCCCGTCCCCTAGTGGGAACAACATGTTTTTTAAACATTATCTTTTTATTCAAGAAAGAAAGTATTTTCCCATGCCGGGGTGGCAGAGCGGTAATGCGCTGGCCTTGAGAGCCAGTGGCCCATGAGGGCCGCAAGGGTTCGAATCCCTTCCCCGGCGTCTATTATCTCTCTCAACTATAAGGTGTGAAGACGCCATAAAAATAATGATGGAAGAAAATGGATTGTCTTTAAATACAGTAAGTAAGACAAGATTTGATACGAAGAGCTTTTCAAAAAATTTTAACAGGAAACGAGTATCCTGAAATGCCATTCCAAACCGTATGGCCATATTACAATGGAAAACAATACCCAACCTTTACTCCAGATAGGAATATCGTTTATCAAGATACCATCTCAGAAAAAGAAAGCAATATCTGCCTTCTTTAGGGTCTGAGCTTGCAGAGCGAGTCAAAGTGATATGCTTAAAAATGGATGTTTTAAGATTAGATGTTGAAGGTGGTAAGTTAGTTTGGGTGTAATTAAGCAAGAGTTACTTGTTATAGGTGATAAAGGGGAGAAAAAGCTTAGCGTTCTATTTGATAGCGGTGCATCTAGGTCCCTTATTAGGAGTGATGTTGCAATGGAGCTCTCCACTCCGAGGAAATTGCTTATCCCAAGGGAACTTACTGTAGTTAACGGAGATAAAATCACCTGCAATTTTCTCTGCGACTTAATTGTTGAAATTGAAGGAAAAAGAATAGGAATTGAAGCATTTCTAGTCGATAAACTACCAGTCCCGCTCGTTTTCGGAGCATTAGATATGGAAGCCTACATGATCAAACTCGACCTGGCTAAAAGAAAACTTGACCTGTCTGAGTTTACAGGATACATGCTTGCCTTATAGGAGATCCACCCTTCTCTTCTTTCAAAAAGGCGAATTTTTGGCAATCGAATTCCTTCCCGGTGCTTCTATAGATTAATAATCTCATCTGACTGATAGGAATCCGGAATATCTGGCACATAGCAATCTCGCTTAAGGAGTGATAGAAGATTTTGCAAGATTACGGAATTACCCCATTATGAACCGAGGTGGAAAAGGAATCATAAACAAATCCTTGAACTTTTTAGCCCGAAGTCTTATGTAAGTTCATTCCATTCGCATTTATAATGAAAATCTTCTTCGATACAGACATATTTCTGGTTGGCGTTTTTACCGGGGGAATCAGTCGCTATGGGGGTCGGCCTGCTGATTGGTGCGCTTATTCCCCGTTATACTGAGGGCGTTCTAATAATAATTGCGCTCTTTAGCATAGGTATGAGTGTTCAGGAGGAGGCTGCTAAGCTCTTCCCCCACATACCCGGCCAAGTAGCTCTTCCGCTTCGGGCTCTTCGCAGACGAGCCCCTTGTCCCTCCACTTGTAGGACAGGAATTGTTGATCCTCATAATTCTAATGGTGATGACTTTTGTATTCCGGTATTTAAGAATCAGAGCTTACATAAGTTTTTAATGTTTAATAATGGAAATAATGGATCAGTATAGGATTAATCCTTCGATACCATCTAGAATTACCTTTTCCCTATAATTTCGCAGTTGAGATTATTTTCACCATATGAGCCTGTATATGTTTCCATTATTGTCGAATAAAGTTATTTTGTTGAATGCTTTGCCTAGAGTTATTATAATCTGACCTTCCGCTCCCGGCTGGAAAACTATGCCTTCAACGGTTTTCTCCAAGCCTTCGCAACCTATGTTTTCGCCGAAGGGAGCATCTAAAATCTCGGAGTCGAATGAAACCCTGTTTATTATTGTTGGGTTCTGCAGCTTGGAGGCGAGGCTTATACGATAAATCCAGAGCCCACTGGCCTCATCGTACTCTAGAAAACCAGGATAGAGGTTTGACGAGAAGCTCCATTCAAGCCTATTTCCCACTCCGCTTTTGGCGCTTATGGAGGCGGAGATCATTGGACCCGGTGAGGGCTGTGTCGGCGCCAGCATAACTATGATGAACGGAAGTAAAGTTGACACTAATACGATTATGAAGCTTGTCTTCAAGCTTATTCTCCTCGATCTTTTCACAAGGCTTGCCGTGAAAACGAAGATTGTCCCTGTTAGGGTTAGTGTTGAAGTTATGTAGAGCATGATTAAGAACAGCTCGTCCAAGGCTGTGACTGGCAGAAATTTTTTTAAAAGCAAAGCTGGGCCCGCAGTAGTCAGTGGGATTTCTGGGAACCCTATGAATAAGGGTATGCTTAAGCACATTAAGACTGCTTCGGAGAATAGTCTTGACTTCTTGCTCTTAATCAAGTATATGCTTACTATAAGAGGGAAAATTATGGAGAGCGAGGAAACAATGACTGGCAGAATTGCAGAGAGGAGAATCATTACGCCGAGGAGAATCCTGACGAGCCGGATTTTTCCTGAGAACAGGATTTCCTGCTTTCTCTCCTCGACGGCGTGCGCTTTAACTGGTTCTGCTGGACTGATGAACTGGCTTCTGACAAGCTCCATTGCAGCATCCTCTTTCATCCCTGCTGCTACCAGTTCCTTGTAGAGGGCAGCTATTGCCTTGGCTCTTTCCCTAGCCTGCTCCTCAGTCAGTGCTGTGCCCATCGCACGAGCACCCGCCTCACTGACCTCTCTCTTCTCCTTGCTTCTTCGTATAAGACCTCTTACTCCAAAGATGCTTCCTACGATGATAATGACTATAGAAACTAAAACTAGGAAGTTTCCTAAGCGGTATGGTAGGCTTTCCTCAGGCCATATGAGAGTGTTTGCGAGGCCCAGTAGGCTTCCAAGGAAGAGGAGTATCCCGAGGAGTAGGAGGAACACTCCAAGATGCTTTCTTATTTTACTTCCCAATCCCCCCGTTTTAGGCATTTCAAGTAATTATAATCATGGCAGGGTATTAAATATTTCATAATTAAGGAAGAGAAAACAATGTTTAAAGTTTAAGAAAAGATGTTAAAACGTTATTTCAGCTTTGCTCTGCAGCAATATCAATTTATTAATTAAAGGAGGTCTTTAATCGCTTCCTCCTTAATCGGGACACTCGCGCGCTAAGAGAAATGCAAGTTTTTAGGTCACGTTTAGAGAAGTTGCTGTTCTAATCCTAAGAAGTATTATTTAAAATAGTAAAGCCGAAGTATTGGTTTAGGACTTAAAATGCCCATGCTCCTTTAGAGAATAAGAATGTGAAGAAGCTCAGAAGCGTCAAGAAGATTGGAGCAATCATAAGGTTGAGTTTTCTTCTGCAGCCTAGGATGCTGAGCGTGATGAAAAGCGGAAATAGGATCAGCATGTAACGAGGGATGCTTATCCACCAGCTCGTTGAAACGCTTATGGCCCATGTGAAGAAAGTGTAGGTATTGTACGAGGGACGGAGGTGATGTTTAAAACCTAGGATAAATCCTAATAGGCCTAGTGCTGCGAAAGCAAGTTGGGCGACTCCGACCGTAACGTTCTCCGGGAAGACGGCGTTAATCGCCCAGTCACAAGCCCTCCTCAAGCCTAGCAGTGGATCGAGAGAGAGAAATGCCATTTCCTATACCGAGCATAGTAGACACAGGATATTGTTAGAGCGAGGA
>CAZTSG010000006.1:37402-41654 GCA_964616835.1 uncultured Nitrososphaerota archaeon
AAATGCCATTTCCTATACCGAGCATAGTAGACACAGGATATTGTTAGAGCGAGGAAAAGGCTTTCAGTATATGTGGCACATAGGAAGTAGGCTGTTGGGAAAAAGCTCATGTAGAAGACAGACCTTTTAGCCACATCCTCCTCAAAATCCAGTTTGACAAGTTTAAAAGGGTATATTGCAGCAATAATAGAGCTCACGTTAGAGATCAAGAGCGCTGAAAGATTCACGTATTGCCAGTTGAAAGTCGTCAACCTGATTAGTAACGGGTAGAGGGGAAAGAAGACGAGGAAGAAGCATTGCTCTCCAGTATTAACATACCAGTTTCTAGCTATGTCGATATAGTGTGGACCATCCCAACGGCAGAATTGGCGCATTATTGACAGCGGGTCGGAGGGTCCCTCGTTAAAGAATGTTGTTACGAAACCTATAGAAAATATAAGGACTTTCGAGACGAGAACGATAAGTAAAATAGTTCCCAAGGAGCTTGAGAAAACTCTTCCGAGCATACTTAACCCTGCTCACCTACCTTCAGCTGTTTCTCTTACCAGTTTAAGGGTTTCCCAGAAGGCCTCATCATCTGTCGAGCACAATATAATTGTCGAAGCCTCGCTGCACAATATTGAATACTTCCTTTCAGATTTCTCCCAAACATCCACGTCAATTTCCTTTCCCCCAACCTTATCCATCATTATTCTAAAAGAGTTAGCAAACTCTAATGCGTCTTCCGTCGAATCCCAAGTGATGTTCCATGTAAGGAAGTAATCAGTCTCATGCTCATAGTAGGTAAAGTTGTCTCCACCCCATCCTTCTGCAGCCCTGGTAGCCTCCTCCGATGGAAGCCATTTCCCCAACATGACTAGGATGAAGTATTCGCCGAATCTCTCGCTTTTAACCTTCTGCCAGCCTTCGTCAGCTACTGCAAGCGTTTCCACAGGCCTGTTTGTCTCATTGATGAGATATTTCTCCGGATGCATTATCTGCTCAGTTGTCGTTGGAGGATTCCAGTATGCAAGGTTAACGCTCTGCCAACCTCCTTCCATGTAGAGAGCTTTTACGAACCTTAAACCATAATCATAGGGGAAATAGTTTAGACGTGAAATCGAGTCTGGTAGACTAGTGTAGACACGTATCTTATTAATTAAGAAGTTTCCAATAAGCAATCCGTAGGGTCTCTGAATCATTCCCATTACTAGAATTTCTCCTATAGTCTTATTTGTAAATACTTCTTCCATTAGACACGCATCACCTTCGATCAATGCTGCCTTAGCCCTATCTCCATCGAATGTAGGCACGTATGGTATGTTGAAGTATTTGCTCTGCATGATGTGAGTTAGCTCGTGAACCAGTGTTCTTTCAGCGTTAAACCTGTCGTAAGGGTTAAAGTATTCCTTCACGATGTAGATCTTATCCTGCCAGACTGCAGCAGCTATCATCCCCCACCATTCAACCCTGGCCTCGTAAAGGCTTTCATCCTTCGATATCATGAACAATGCTTTGTAAATCCTCTCCTCCCTGAGTATGTTTTCCCTCTCCGTTTCCGCGAAGGATCTGCCCCAGTTTTCCCTAGTCCAGTCCACGGTTACGATTTCAACCTGCACGTTTTCTAGAGAGAAGCCTCTGACATCTTTTATTAATCTGATTGCTTCCCTTAGAAGCTCCTCCACTCTAGCCCTGTACTCGGATTCATCCTGCTCGTAGAAGAGGGTGTTGAATAGAAAAGTGCCCAGTAGAGCGATAATCGTAATGAGACATATTATGGCTAAGAGTTGCTTCGCCAAAAGAGTAGGGTGCAACTGCCCTTCCCCGATAGAGCTTTTCGAAAAATGTTTTCTACTCCCTGCCGCTTGACCGTTGTTTCTTATCAGTATGTTTCTACACCCCTAGAGATCAATACTATTGACACCAGTCCCAGGACTACGCCAATATACGTCCAAGCATCGTATTTCTGGTGGAACACCAAGGCTTCGAGAACCATGGTGAAAACGAGGCCAAGTATTGTTACGGAGACGAATACTTGTGTAGCACCCAGCGCGGATAATGGGCTTCCCATTAGGAATCTTCCGATGAAAAACAAGACTAGGGCTATGAAGATCGAGGGCGTGAAGAGATATTGAATGCTAAAGGAGATGTCGAAGAAGCGTTGAGGAGGAATCAACCCCCATTTCCTAGTCCCTATTTTGAACAGTATGTTTCCCACAGCCCCTAATAGGGCGGCGGCCATTATTACTCCAATTACTTCAAGTCTCTCCATGTTTTATCGCTTACTAATGTTGAGAACAGTATTTAAAAATAAGACTTTCAAAGATTATTCTCAGTATTATGCCAGACTTTGCGGCTTAAAAAATATTGTTTAAATAGTCTAGAGTTTCGAAGCCGCAAGGTTCGAAAAGCACCTCATCCGCAGCCCCCATGATTAAACGAGCACTTTCTTCGCACTTATCCCAAGGAGTTTTAGCATACTTCTCCAGCAGGTTTTTCTTCACGCTTATGACGATGCTTCCCCTCCCATTGCTGAACCTGGCTGATAGTCCACCGCCCTCGTGTAGAATTATGTTTTCGCCTACTACTATCCTCAGCCCGTCGACCGCGCAGACATATGGTTTCCTCATTACAGTGAATACTTCGCAAGAATTAGGCATACCTATGATGCTCCCAGCCTTAAGACCCATTTTTAACCCTAGGACTAGGAAAGGACCCAGGTGGCCATGTAGGCTAACAGCCTTATCGAGAACATCTTTCTCAATGATTGTCAAAGTCATTTCTTTCGCATCCCCCTAGCCTCTAGGCTTAGCGTGAGGACTACTCCCAAAAGCCAGCCTACTATGCCACCAGCCATGTGTAGTATAACCCAGCCTACTACTCCACCCCATTTAGCTAATTTGGGAGCTTCCATGAAGAAAGTCCCTATTATGAAACCGGCTACTGCAGCCGAAACCGTTGAGACAATTGCTAAGAGTATTGCTCCAACGAGCTTTTTACTAAAACAATTCTCGTAACGGAATACGAATGTTAATAAGTCGAAAACTACGCTGGCCGCCGTAAACCCTAAGAAGTGTACAGCACCCGGTCTTAAAACGAAATTCAAAACTGTCGCCACGAAGCCTACTGCACTCGCCGTTCCGAGCTTTCTCACCCACCAAACGGCTAGAATAAGAGACATGAATCCTATCATGTCGCAGAAAACAGGTATGCCGAAAGTTGTGAATATTACCGGCGCAACGGTAGCGTTCAATATGCCCCAGAGTGCTGCGAAAAGCGCTATCGCAACAATATCACGGATACTAAGGTAGGCCATTTTGCTCCATCCTCCGGTATTACTGGAAACGTTTTTAGTAATACTATTTAAATCTTCATCTATTAGGCTAAGCGACACGAGAAAATAGAGTTAACCGCGGATTTTCCTCCGTAAGACGACTATCACTAGCACTACTACTAAAAATATAATAAATGGCATGCTGTTCCAAACCAGCTCACTTATATTTGGCGAGGATTTTTCAAACAAGGCAGTTTCAACAATCGGTGCAACTACTCTTATTGAAGCAGGATTATCCTTTCCAGTGTAAGACCCTGATCCTGATCCTCTCCAGCCAACGAACTCGTATCCAGGATTTGGCGATGCAGATATCTCTACTAGCGAGTTCTCCTCATACCATCCTGACGAGGGTGAAACAGAGCCTGCATCACTCGGATCAGCCTCCACCTTCAAATAGTATTTAACAACGTATGTTGCATTAATGTAACAGGCTTCCTCAAGGATTTTTATCAATCCTTTCCGGCTTGTCGAAACACCAGTGACTGAAGTCAAGGAGTATTGCTTGCCAATTCCTGCGTATAATGTATCAACCCATTGGAAGGAGTGTGTTGAGCCCAATTCCCATATGAAAATCTTCGGAAGGTCATCATAGAAGTACTGGGTTTCATCCACTATTAACACGGGTCCTGAAACGTCCTCATCCAAGCCGCTTGCAGAGAAAACTATTGTCGAAACAGAGGGTTTCGAAGAGACGCTGACATAGAAAGTGTGCAAAACGTCTGCTATTAGGTTAACCGCAAGATTAAGCGATCCCCCACACCTGTTCTTGAAAACAGGATTATCCCAGTCATAATTATTATCCATCCAGACGCATGATAAGCCTCCATCCGGGTCAAACGTAGTGTCGAACGCAAGCATTAGAGTAGCATTGTATGCTGAAATTAAATCGAGGCTTCCGTCGAAGCTTAAAAACACGTTGAATTCCGCATCGTAATTGTC
>CAZTSG010000007.1:0-33037 GCA_964616835.1 uncultured Nitrososphaerota archaeon
GAACCATGCCTGTGCAAGGCGCTATCCCGAGCAGAATTGCTCCTGCGGCATACTCGGGGTAACTGCTTAAGAATATGCGGGCTAGCAGAGCCATGAGGGCTGGGGCCACAACCCAGTTGCCTATTAATGTGATGACTGTGGGCTTAGGGGATTTAGCTGCCTTTACTATTTCCTTCAACTCTATGTTCACCATAGTTGGATACATAAGTAGAAACAGGCATATTCCCATTGGAATAGATACTTCCCCTACTTGGAGCGACTCCAGCCACAACCCGAGCCATGGGAAGAACCTGCCTAGAAGAAAGCCAATAAACATGCTAAGAACAACCCATAAGGTAAGATATTTCTCAAACCGCCCTAGAGTAGCTCTATCCTCAGACACGTTGAAAACTATGTTTCACTTTTTAAAAACCTTTCCAAACTCTCGTCATCGTCAATTCCGAAGAATATCTTCTGCATGAACCATACAAGAACCTCCTCACGTATCTCCTCGATACTTAGCACACTGCACGGCGAGTGTCACCATAAAGTATTTCCTATTCCTGGTCTTGACACAACCCAGAACTCGGTAGGATGAAGGCATCATGTCTAGTAAACCGAGAATCTCACAGGCTTCAGCCGTGGGGGTTTCAATGGCTAGAGTAGGTTATTCGCGTGCCTACTTTCTCCCCCGAGACCGCTCTCAGAATGTTAGAAGGATCAGAGCCGTTTACGATTACGAGCGGTATCCTCGATCTTTCAAGTATGGATAGAGAGACCTGGTCTAGAAGCCTGTATTCTCCCGGCGTAGACTCCATCCTGCTCAATATTTCTCTGAGCCTCCCTATGTTTACTTCCCTAAGCAGTTTCGCATCCGGGTTTTTCGAGGGGTCGGCGTCGTATACGCCGTCGACATCCGTAGTCTTTATCATAAGGTCGGCTTTTATCCTCTCAGCCACGAGCGCAGCCACAGCGTCCGTAGACTGTGCCGGGGAGAAGCCTCCCCCCACTAGTATTTTGTTTCCAGCAACGTCCAATTGTTTCTCAAGCTCTTCAAAGCTTCCTATGATACTCCTGCTTGAAGCCTCGCCGAGCGCTATAGACAGTAGGAGAGCATTCAACCTAGTAACCATTATACCGACCTCGTCGCATGTAGCAAGGTCTGCGCCGAGACTCTTAGCTGCCTTTATGTAGGTCCTGCTGAGCCCGCCGCCGCCAACTATTACGACGACCCTGTGCCCTGCGTTGTGCAGCCTAAGTATCGCGTCCGTTGTCCCACGCATCTTCTCTAAGTCTATCGAATCATCCTTGAAGAGGGCATGCCCTATTTTAAGAACGACCCTCATTTCTCTCCCCTATCCCTCCCTTGGGGTGAAATATTAATATATGGGGTGCTAAAGCTGTTTCGAGGCCTGGGGTTTTGAGCGAGAAATCGTTAACATCTTCGGTGAGGGAGTACCTTTCCAGGAGGATTATTAGAGAGCTCTCTGAGAAAAGGGGGAGGGGCACGGAGCTCATCAGCCTGTACATCCCTCCTGGGAGGAGGATAAGCGAGGTGATGACTAACCTGAGGGAAGAATATGGTAAAGCATCTAACATCAAGTCTAGGACGACCAGGAAGAACGTTCAGGACGCGATAGTCAAGGTTCAGCAGAGGCTTAAGCTTTACGACGAGGCTCCTGAAAACGGGCTAGTAATATTTTGCGGAGCAATCCCCGGCGAAACCCCGGGCTCGGAGAACATTGAGATACACGTGATAGAGCCTCCTGAGAAGATCACCCTCTCCTACTACGGTTGCGACGACAAGTTTTACGTGGAGCCTCTTAAGGAGATTCTGGAGAAGAAGGACAAATATCTCATCCTGTCCATAGATAACTCTGAGGCTACGATAGCAATAGCATCCGGCAGGAGCGTAGATATAAGGGAAGAACTCACATCAGGGGTCCCGGGTAAGACGAGCAAGGGAGGGCAGTCTGCCAGGAGGTTTGAAAGGCTGAGGGAGATGGAGCTTAACGATTTCTACAGGCGCGTGGCCGAGCGGCTTAATGAGGTCTACCTTCAGAATCCTGATATCAAGGGGCTTATCGTGGGTGGCCCGGGGCCTACTAAGGAGACTTTTCTCGATAAGGACTTCATACACTACGAGCTCCGGAGGAAAATCCTGGTTGTAGTAGATACCTCCTATACTGGCCACCAGGGGGTGAAGGAGATTCTGGAGAAAGCCTCTGAGAAGCTTCAGGAGCTTGAGATAATCAAGGAGAGGAACCTAGTGAACAGTTTCCTAAAGCTTCTCAGCATGGAGCCGGATAAGGTTGTCTACGGACCGAAGGAGGTTGAGGACGCTGTCTTAAGCGGAAGAGTCAGACTCATACTTTTCTCCGAGGCCCTTGACGTTTTCATAGTTAAAATCAAATGCAGCAATTGTGGTTACGAGACCACTGAGCAGCACGCATCCCAAGAGATGGTGGTTCTCCCAGCTAAAATATCCTCAACACCGTGCCCTAAATGCGGTTCAACAAGTCTGCAGGTGGCTGAGAAGGAGAGCCTGCTAGACAAGTATGTTGAAATGGTTTCGGAGAAAGGCGTGCAACTAGAGTTGATATCGACAGCAACGGAAGAAGGAATGATGCTTTACAAGGGCTTCGGCGGAGTGGTGGGAATACTTAAGTAGACTGAGCCCACGGGAGAAGCCCCATTCATATCGGAAGAGTTTAAGAACCGGTTTGGAGTTAATGGATGGTAGGGGAAAGTAGTTGGCCGAGTACTATTCTAGAGCAAGGCTCTTGGGGAAATGTTCGCTCCCTGTTATGAAGAGGTTCAACAATGCTTTTAAGGAGTTTGCTCCCAGAATGGACTACACTCTTAAATTCATGCTTTACAAGGGTTTTAAGTACATACCTGCAATCGGGTACTCGTCCTACGAATATAGGAGAGACTACACGGATCAAACCCTAGACTGGTGCTTAAGCGTGAAGCCAGAGTATAATAAACTACTGGTGGAAACGATAGCCGAGCTGATGGAGAGGGTTGAGGTAAGAACGTTCAGATCCAGAAGACTTTGCTGGAGAAAGGGTGAAAAATTCTTAGGGAAGTATCGCGCTATCGCAGTTGCTTGGTCCTCCGGAATACTTGATTTAAAAGAGGTTGGGGAAGAGACTAAGAGACTGATCTCTAAAAAGCTATTGTTTAAAGAAGATTCGAAAGACAGAAAGATCGTCGGAGAATTTCTGACCGAGGAGGTTCAGAAAAGGTTTTCAGGAGATTTGAGGAAGGATTTGGATAAGTGGATAGACAACTACATAGATGGCAGGTTCGGCATAAACGAGAATGCGAGAGAATGGGGAAGATTCTTCAAAACATTCTTAGACTTCCACAGGGAGTACCCCGAGGTCAAGCTCCTAATCTACTGCACTTATTCATAAGCATCAGGAGGATTCATTAAAACACACTGGCGAAAGGTTTATTTTTCTCCAAGAAGCTTTGCAGGAGAGGTTTAACAAACGCCCTGGTGGTGTAGTCAAAGGGGCACAGAGGTCTAGCATAGGAGGCTGTCACCCTCCCGACCCGGGTTCGAAAGCATTCGCCGAAATTCCCGGCCAGGGCGTTCTCTCACATTAATCTCATAAACAGGGTAGGACAATAGACTTATCTATATTATTATTGAAGAAAAATTGGGGAATCATGGTTTAGGAAAATTTCTTCATGTTTTAGTTATGCCTGGGGTTTTTAACTAGAGCGAGGCCGATAAGCTGTCTAGGATGTTCTCTAAGTACTTTGCTAAGTTTTCCGGAAGCCCTGTGAGCTCGACGCTCAGAAAGCCTCTCACTATTATCGACCTTGCCTCCTCCTCTGTGAAGCCTCTTGCAACAAGGTAGAGGAGTTCTTCCTCGGCTATTCTGCCTATCGCAGCCTCATGGGTCAGCTGAACATCCTGCACGCTCGCCTCCAGCTCGGGTATCGCATCTATCCTTGACCCGTTTGACAGTAGTAGTCCTCTACACTCCACATGCCCCTTTGTTCCGGGAGCCCTGCCGGCGACCCTGGCTCTGGCAACGTTTACGCTATTGTCGAAGCCTATTGTCCTAGACACTATTTCGCCTGAGCATACTGGGGCAACGAGCTCCAAGGTGCCTCCCGCATCTATTCGAGACGACTCCTTGCCTATTATGATGGATGACAAGTGGGCTCTGCTCCCCTCTCCGTTCAGGTAAACCACGGGATTTGTTTGGAGAGAAGATACTGGTGAAGTGTTTATGTAGTGGCTTATGAAGACACCGTTCTCCTCAACGTGGGCGACTGTCCTAGGCCTGACGTGGACTGTTTTACCCCAGCTGTGGATCATGGTGAATGTTAAAGTGCCTCCCTTCTTCACGTAGAACTCAGACACTCCGATGTGGAGGCCAGCCTCCTCTCTCATAGCGGCGCATCCTGTTATTACGTGCAACGTAGAGTTTTCTCCGACCACTACTATGTTGTGCGGAGCCTGAATCAAACCCGGTGTCCTCAGCAGGAGGCATGCTTGAACAGGCGTGTCAACACTAACGCCGTCGTCTACCCTTATGAAGTATCCTTCTCTCTCCCCTAGGAACGCTATAGCAGTATACTTGTCGGTGTCTACTGGTAGCGCCCTCCAATAGTAATTCAGGTTTTCAGAGTCTTTAAGCGCCTCGCTCAAAGGCTTAACCGTTAGCCCGCGCTGTCTGGCGGAGGCGTATACTGTCCTATTATCCACCTGGTAGTAGCTTCCAGACCTGTTTCTCTCCCTAGGGTCTATCCCAACCGATTCTAAAACCCTCTCAGAGCCTTCAACTCCTTCTCCCAACCCTGCTTCAATCCTGAACTCTGAGAGATCTATGTCCAATCCGTATTGAGCTGTTTTCGCCAATGCCTTCTCAGCCCTCGGCTTAAGCATTCTCCTAGCCTCCTCCAGGTTCATCGCCTAGCCCTCCTGCATTCCGCGCATTTCTCGAAACCGTGCTCCATAACGTTTGAAACCATTTCCCCAGGGTCTCCGCTGCACACTATTCTTCCATCGATCATAACGTGCGCTTCAGAAGCCTTGACGTGTTTAGCAATATGGCCCGTGTGGGTTATCAGTATCGCAGCCTTCCCGTTTGAAGACAGGTATTGGGATATTGCTGAGCCTATTAGCGCAAGATTCTCCACGTCGACACCGGAGTCAGGCTCGTCCAAGAGGAGAAAACGAGGGTTCTGAATAAGGGTAAGCATCAGCTCAGCCCTCTTAACCTCCCCACCGCTGAAGCCAACGTTGAAATCCTTGCCTAGGAGGCTCTCCATCTTCAGGAGCCTCGAATACTCTTCAAGAGTTTTCTCAGCCTCGTCTCTAGCAAGACCTCTTTTCTCGAGAATCCTTAACGCGAGAAGCCTAAGCTTAACGCCTTTCAGCCTCGGTGGGAACTGGAAGCCTAATCCCAAGCCCAGCCTAACCCTCTCCTCCATCGCTAAACCGGCTAACTCTACTCCGTTGAAGAGAATCGACCCCGAGACCAGTCTACACCTCTTGTCCCCGATTATTGCGTGTAGCAGTGTGGATTTCCCTGAGCCGTTTGGCCCCATGAGTAGCGCTAACTCTCCGCGTTTAACCTGAAAGTCCACCCCTTTTATTACGGTTTTGCCCCCGAGCTCTACGACAAGGCTTTTCAAATAAAGCATATTACCCGCTTATTTTTCCGACTCAGTCCTTGTTTAAAAAGGTTTAAGCCTCAGATTAACTCTGACAAGTCATTTCCTCCTACAAATACCTTATCCTCATAGGCTGTAAAGGTCATGAAAGCCTTAAAGAAAAACTTATCTTTAAACAATCGACAATAGAAAACCGCGACTAAAGCGATGGATACTCGGATAACCCGGGGGAGGAAGCATGGGGAACACTTTGACTCCCTATTGCGACCCATAGTTTTGCCAGCCATGTAGGCTGGGAAAGAGGTGGGTTTGAACAATGAGTTTTGCCAAGGGTAAAAGAGTTTTCGAAGAATACGGCTATGTTCTAGACTTCGTGGAAGAGGGCAGGGTTTTAAGCAGAATCGGTAAGCCGGTGCATTCCCCCTACGCGCAGCTCTTAGGAGACGCCTATTTCACGCTACTCGAAGCCTCCCTCTTCCCCCACGTGAAGCTTAACCTGAAGGAGAAAGTGTTCATAGGCAAGGGGGATAGGCCTCAGGTTAAGAACGTGCTCGGCAGAATAAGGTATTCGGAGCTTACTCCCCAGGCAAGGTTCATACTGCCGGAGGTTGCGGAGCTGATAATACTGAATAACGAGCAGAGGTTTGTAGAGCTTCTCAACAATCTTCAATCCGTGTCTCCGAAGATGCATGCAATAGAGCTCCTACCCGGTATCGGGAAGATGAACGCTAAGAAGATACTTGAGGAGAGGGCTTTAAAACCATTCTCATCCTTTGAAGATTTTTCGAAGAGAACCGGAATACAGGGGATTGCTAAGCTTATGGCTCAGAGGGTTGTGGAGGAGCTTTCTACAGAAGTCAAGTACCGTATTTTCACGCGAGACTAGCGTTTACTGATCTTAAACACTATGATTCTTTCGAAGAAGAATTCTTTATGCGATGCCTCTTCCATTTTGAAGCCCCTTTTCTCCATGAGCCTTTTGAGGCCGCCCATGTCTGAAAGACTGGACTGCACTAGAAGCATTACGCCTCTGTCGGAAAGCAATGGAAGAGTGTTTTCCAGAAGCTTTTTGGAGAGGAAGTTGTCTCTTCCAGCAGCCCATGAAACATCCTCCTTCGCAGACTGCTCGACTGGGAGGTATGGCGGATTGCTAACTATTAGGTCGAATCTCAAGCCCCTTCTCAATGCTGTCGCCATATCACCATTTATTACGTGTATGATTCCTCTGAGACTATTCCTCTT
This sequence comes from uncultured Nitrososphaerota archaeon, assembly GCA_964616835.1. Classification (GTDB taxonomy): domain Archaea; phylum Thermoproteota; class EX4484-205; order EX4484-205; family JAAOZP01; genus JAAOZP01. The sequence continues at coordinate 6,865 of CAZTSG010000007.1, forward strand.
CGAGTTTTGAAGAGTGTTCACACACGCCTCCCTGCTCACATCTATAGCGAATACTTCCACAGAGTTCAGGGCAAGAACCATAGATATTAGGCCGCATCCGCATCCTACTTCCAGTGCTTTCCCAGCTCTGAGGTTTTTAATGGCGTCGAGCAGCAGATAAGAGTCTTCCGAAGGAGGATAAACCTGGGGACTCACGTTAATTCTCAAGCCTTCTACTTCTATTTCGTACGTAGCTCCACCACATCCTTGTCGAGCAGCTTGAAAGACGAGCTGACTCTGAGCAGTGTAGACTTAAAGCCGCCCCTCCAAAGCCTCGCGTACTTCAAGCTTTCAGAAAGGCCTTTGTGAATTTTTGAAGCAAGCTCCCCAACAGTAATATCCCTATCCACGAGAATAGGCTTCTCCGACGGGGCCGCTGCTGAAGGCGGTTTCAAATATATTCTCATAACCCCTGAGGCTTCGAAAACCTTCGTCAAAAAATCTCCTTGAAGGAAAACAGTTGTTTTAATAACGTTCTCCACGGGGACCTTAAGCTCTAAAGCAAGCTTCTCCTCATCCAAATCATCTTCTACTATCAGCAGGAAGTTTCTTCTCTGCAATCCTCGAATCGAGCTTTCAAGTGTGTAGAGCGAAGCGTATTCTGAGAGGTTAACTATACCGCTCTCAAAGCCCTGCTCAGCGAGGAACCTTCTAATCTCCTCTTCCCTTAGAAAACGAGATTTGTTAACTACGGTTATCCCGCCTGCTTTAAGGCTTTTGAAAGAAGCTGTGGAATTCTTTGACGCAAGATATATGCCGAATCTCGACAGCACTTCTCTAGCTAAGCGGTATTCCCCATAAGGGTCTGCTTTGCCCAGCAGAACTAGGATTAAATCCGATTTGAAAAGAATTGTCTGGATAAGCGAGTACCTGCGGTTCTCTATCAGCGACATGGGGATAGGCATGAAGCTTACAGCAATGTCTTCAAAAGATGTGCTCAAGGGTTTAAGCTCGTTCAGAGAATCAAGTATGGATTGTTCTCCGAAAAGCCTGATGTGGGAGAGAAAGTCATAGAGCAGCCCCTTATCCCTAGCAAGTATCGTTGTTAAAACGGTGTTATCGCCCTTGTCGAAGACCACTTGTCTAGAGCTTCTCCTCTTCTTCTCAACGAGTATCTCCTCCTGCAGCCTCGATATCTGTCTTTTAACCTGCGCCCGGAGCTTCTCAGTCCCCTTGTGCTCAGGTATCATGGATAGGAATATCTTGAGGTTTTCAAGCTTCTCCTCCTTGCTCTTGGAGGCGACAACCTTCTTATACTGCGCTTCAGCCTGCGGGGGCAGATTGGTAACCATCTACTCCAGAATAATAGGGTATTGCGTCTTATTGTTTAAAAACATAATCCCCAACCCTTCTCTTCAACATCTCTATTCTCAGCCTAGTCTTTCTTAAGAACCATAGTAGGCTCCCAGCCTCCTTTGCGGAGGGTGTTGAACGCCCGACGATGTTTCTCAAAGACTGCATCACCACACTCCTCTTAACCTCCGGGAGTACTAGGCTGTCGAATATTGTTTCAGCCTCCGCATAAATCCTGTCGACGATCTCCCTGCTCGCAGGCCTCCTCAAGTCCTTGGCCCGCCTCCCCGCGTGGTCCATAAATATCTCGTACATCAGTATTGAAGCTGAGACAGCCAGGTTGAGCACGCTGTACTCGCTTGAGGAAGGAATGTGGACAACGTAGTCTAGTTGAGAAAGCTCCTTGTTCTTAAGGCCTATGTCCTCCCTCCCGAAAACCAGAAGCACCCTACCCTCTACTGGCCTGCATAGCTCAACCATTTCTCTAGGCGAGACGTATTGGCGCAATAAGCTTTTAGACGCTAGCCTGCCGGAGGTACCGATGCTTACAGAGGGTTTTAACTCCCGCAAGGCCTGTGTTAAATCATCGTACACAAGCTGTTCCTCTATGATTGTAGCACCCTTGGCGGCGTATAGTTTGGAAGACTCTAGAACATTTTTCTCAGGACCTATTAAAACCAGTTTTCTGAACGAGAAGTTGAGCATCGTCCTAGCTATAATCCCAACGTTAACAGGGTACTTCGGCCCTACGAGCACGATGTAGTACTTAGACCCCACGTCCATGGTGGAGAAAAGGCCCATGGGTTTTTTAATCCTCTTAGGAGGAAGCTTTTTAAAGCAGCCTGTCTTCTAGCAGAGGGGCGCTTGGGAAATTGAGGCAGATGCCATACGTTAGAAAGGAATACATAGCGAGGATACCCCAGCTTAGAGTCAGCAAGTTTAAGCTTGGGAAGGCTCAGGAATTCGAAGTGGTTTTTAGGCTTGTCGTTAAAAAGACCTCCTTGATAATGCAGGAGGCTCTTGAATCAGCACGTGTGGCTGCAAATAAGATTCTTGAAGCAGAGGCGGGGGAGAACAGTTACGTTTTGAGAGTAATCCCCTACCCCCACATTATTTGCAGAGAGCACAAGATGCTTACGATGGCTGGTGCCGACAGGCTTAGCAAGGGGATGAAGAGAGCATACGGGAAGCCGGTTACCCTGGCTGCGAGAGTAGATGCGGGCAGCCCCGTTCTGGAGGTTTATTCAAAACAGGGGTATGAGAACGTTGTGAAGAAAAGCCTTAAGGTGGCTGCTTCAAAACTGCCTGTAGAAACCTTCGTGGAAAAGGAGGAGTTGAAGAAGGAGGGGGAGACGGGTGAAGAGCCTCCAGGATAGGCTTATCCTCGTCGGGGAGCCTCTCGCAACCCTGGAGGAGTTCTTCCCCGGTGAGGGGACTTTTGAAGAAAACGGCACCATATACTCGAGCACCGTCGGAAAGGTTTTAATAGACAAGGATAAGAGGGAGCTTAGGGTAATACCTGCTAAGACGCTTGTAACGCCCAAGCTGGGTTTTAGAGTTATTGGGAGCGTAACCGGTTTCTCCAGCCATTACGCGAACGTTGAAATATTCTGCATGAACGGCGTAAAGCTAAGCCACGAGTATACCGCTATCATTGGCAGAGAAAGCCTTGGAAAAGCCTATCCGCGCTTCCGCGGAGGTAGCTTGAGAGCTTACGTGAGTGAGAACGACATAGTCTATGGCAGCATAATTTCTACGACGAACACTATCCTACTGGATATTTCGTATAAGGAGTATGGGGTTGTGAAGGCTTATTGCAAGTTCTGCGGCAACGTCCTAGTAATATCTGGCAAGGAGCTTTTATGCCCCGTCTGCTTGACGCGGGAGAGGCGGAAAATCAGCATTTTCTACGGCGAGCCTATTGAAAAGCTGGTGGCTAGAGCATGAGGGTAGTTTATAGGAGCAGGGGGAAGGGAGAGGCTGAGCTCGAAATACACGGCGAGACCCATACCGTCCTCAACCTTTTAGTCAACTATCTGAACCAGAAGCTTGAGAAGGGGTATGCCGCATACAGGATAGACCATCCTCTTAAGCAGGAGGCGGTGCTATACGTAAACGCGGGTGGTAAAAATCCGAAGGATGCTCTCGTTAAGACTATTAAAGACCTGATTAAAGACTTGGAGGAGCTGGAGAAAGAGATTAGCGAGGCAGCTGGCAAGCCCGGTGCTGAAGCCCCTTAAAAGTGTAGAAACGTTTATTAACATGGTATGGGGCTCCATTAAAACCCCCATGCAGATAAGGTTCTGCCCTAAATGCGGCACCAAGCTTCAGATAAAGAGGGAGAAGGGGAGCCTCCTGTATTCTTGCCCCAAATGCGGTTACGAGGAGCGTGCACACACTGTGGAGAAAAGCATTGAAACAAAGCGTAAAACCGGGGCTGTGAGGATAATAAGGAAGGAGGCTGATTTAAACCCCTTACCCGTCACCAATGCCATATGCCCTCGTTGCAACAATAAGGAGGCGTACTGGTGGATATCTCAAACAAGGGGTGCGGACGAGAGCGCTACTCAATTCTTCAAATGCACTAAGTGCGGGTATACTTGGAGAGAATACTCTTGAAAAGGCTAGGCTTTCTCCATCCGGGGGGCGATGAAGAAGGTTACTGTACTGTTAGGAGCCTCCTCAATGCTTTGCGTCATTTTTAACGGCAGGTCGGTGTCAAACTCTATCTTAACGTCCTCGCTAAAAAGCAGGGAGGAAACTATGCTGCTGAGCCTCTTAAGATCATAGGAGGCCCTAGACGCTTCTTTGAGAACCGGGTTTATCAAATTTCCTTCCTCAACTGTTAGCATAACTTGGTACTCTGATATCTCCCCCTTGGCTGATAGGAGGACAGCATTATTCTCAACGCTTATCGAAATATAGTCTGAAATATGCTTCCCGCTTTCAAGCAGGTGTTTTATAGTAGAAACCTTTGTCTGGAACGAGTTTCCGAGAGAAACCCTGGGGAGCGGCAGATCCTTGTCTTCCGAGAAGAATACGGGGATCGTGAAGATCCTTGTAAATTCGTTGGTCACCCTGAAAGTAACCTTATCCTCTTTGAAAACCATCTCCAACTTCTCTGATTTCGCTTCAAACTTTAGAAGGTTCAGAACATCGCTTAAACGTATATTGGCTTTAATAGGCTTGCTGAATTCGAATGTTTCGAAAGCATCCTTCGAAATAACCATATCGATCATCGAAACCTCTGCTAAATCCAATGCTCTTATGGAGAACCCTTCGTCACTTATCTTAACCGGAGCCTCGTCTATAAGCGAGGAAGCCGCCTTGAAAGCCTTTCTAATAAGCCTCGCATCGTTTACCACAAGCCTTGCAAGGACGTTTGAAGACGACATCCCAACCATTATAGCTGAAGCAATCCCTTATATAGCTTGCTTCCAAACCAACTTTAATAAGGTTTGTTTAACAATCATGATTATTAAAGTGGTTAAGAAGCATGGGAGAGAACATCCTTAGGGCAGCTAGATACCCCTTCCTCCCCGAAGCCAGGGAGTTCGTTTCCCAGCATATCGACCTATCTCTAGACAGCTTGGAGAAAACCGGTTCTGAAGCAGTTTTGAAAAGGGCTGTTGAAAGAGTTAAGGATGCGTTGATTCTCAAAGAGGTTAGGGTAACGCCTCGGCATGAGTCCAACTACGTGAGGGAGATTCTTTCCTTCCCCATCGCAATCATACTCGTGTCAACGATTGCGAACGAGTATATTAGGAGAATATATTCCCTGGGTGAGAGCAGGGGAGCCTATAAGAGGATGCTTAAAGAGAGCGATGAAACACTGCTTCTCGTCGGTGAGAAACTTGGAGTTAGAGGAGCCATGGATAGTAACAACCTTATCAGGATCAGGATACCGACTTATTTGAATCTGGCATACGTCTTCCACGAACATCGCTGGAAGCTTGTGAACAGAATTGTTGACAGAGGCTACGTGTGGGTGAACAGGACGGAGTATGCGAGGCTGCTCCAGATCGAGATAAACAACTACGTTTATGAGAAGACGCTGGAGACGCTTCCCGTGACAGCGGTGCCTCAGAGTTTTAAAGAGAGCGTGAATACTATTGTTGAGACCTGGAGTAAGCTTGAAGCCGCTAGGCCGGGTCACGCAGCTTCTGAAGAGAAAGGGGAGAATCCGCCCTGCGTCAACAGGATACTTAGGAGGATGGAGGCTGGCGAGAATACTTCGCATTTTGAAAGACTCGTCATCGCAACCTTCATGATTGCTAAGGGCAGGGATATTGAGGAGATTATTGAGCTCTTCTCGAAGCAGCCGGACTACAAGTATAGCATTACGAAGTATCAGGTGGAGCACCTTGCAGGCCTCAGAGGAGGGGGGAAGAGGTATTCCGTGCCCAGTTGTAGAACGATTTTGGCAAACGGTCTTTGCTACCCGAATGAGAATTGCAGAGGCGTTAAACACCCGTTAAGCTATGGTGGTAAGAATGCTGGAGGCCAATATAGAGTTTCTTAAAAGAGAATTCTTCAAGTATTATTATGAGAACCTTGACCAACTAGTGCCTCCGCCCCCGATAAAAAACAGGGAGTTCGGTTTCTTCCTCGAAAAGGGCGGGGGGATGCTTAGACACAAATACTTTACCAGCTTGGAGGAGTTTCATAGCTTCGTTTTAAACGAGGTGCCCCTAGACGTCTATGTTTCAGCAGCCAAGTATGAGGACCCTGGTAATAGGGATATGCAGGAGAAGAAGCTGATAAGCGCAGAGCTTTTCTTCGACATAGACGCTGAGCCAACTGTTTCGAAGAGCGAGGAGTCTGCATGGGTTTGCCCAAACTGCGGGAGATACGACTTGGGCATGGAGGACAAATGCCCAGCCTGCAGCTCTCCCGTGGAGCGCGCGGAAATAGTTAATGAGAATCAATTAAACGAGGCCCTTAAGGAAGTTAAGAAGCTAGTGGAAGTTTTGAGAAGCGATTTCGGCATAGAAGAGAACCACATATCTGTTTTCTTCAGCGGGAACAGGGGGTATCACGTGCACGTGGACCAAGAGGAGTTTATCAACATAACGGCAGAAGGGAGGAGAGAAATCGTCGACTACCTGCTGATTCAAGGGTTTGAAGAAAAAAGGACGGTGGACCTCTTGAGAAATAGGGGCTTCTATGACGGTGATTTAAAAGGCGTAATGGGAAGAGTCTATCGTATGGTTTTAGAAGCTGGAAGCCGCGAGAAGCATAGGACTTCTTTCGATAAAAGAAGGATTTTAAAGCAGATTAATCAAGCTATTGAAGAACTCAAGGTGAGGATAGACCCTGTTGTAACAATCGACATCCACAGGCTGATGAGGATGCCGGGTAGCATAAATAGCAACAGCGGCATGGTTAAGAGGAGGATCCGGCTTCAAGACCTATCTTCATTCAACCCTTTAAAAGACGCTGTTGCGTTAGGAGAGGAGGAGACGGTTTTGAGAGTGAAAGCAGCCCCAAGGTTTAACCTAGGCGGTAAATCGTTTGGGCCTTTTAAGGACGAGGAAGTAGAATTGCCCGCTTACGCTGCCGCTTATATAATTTGCAAGGGATTGGGAGAATATGTCAGAAGATAGTGCTTCAATAAGAAGGATTCTGGATGCTTGTAGAAGAGGAGACTGGGAACACTCTAATACAGCTATCCAGAATCTTATAGAGACGCTAGCATCTGTGAAAAGCGAGCTTCAACTTGTCGACAAGACTTCTAGGAGAAAAGAAATGCTTCAATGGTACCTTAATACTGTAAAAAACATTCTTGAAGACTATGTGACTACGAAATTGTTGAAAAGCATATTGGCAAGTATTAAGGGGGTTGAAAAAATGAGTCAAGATGTTAACAGCCTATCTTGGTTTTCAGCACTAGTTCCTGAGGAACTTGACCTAGCCCACATCATCTCCCATCCTAGTGGAAGCGTTAAGGACAAGAAGATTATCGCAATAGTTTTAAAAGATGTTGAAAAGTTCGTGGGAGAGGATGGAAAGGAGTATGGCCCCTATCCCACTGGGAGCCTAATAAACATCCCCTATTACATAGCTAGACTTCTTGAGAAAAAGAAGGCGGTGGAGGAAATCTTTATAACTTGAGGCTCTGAAGCAACGCTGAAGCATGAAGATTCCGGATAAGATTAACACGTATTGCCCTAGGTGTAAGCAGTATACTGAGCATTCCGTGAGCCTACTTAAAGCAGGGAAGAGGAGGAAGATGGCGGCTGGCGAGAGACACCATGAGAGAGTCGATAGACACGGCTATGGTGGGCAGAAAGCACCTTTAGCGAAGCCCGTTAAAACAACCAAGAAGCAGACGTTGAAGCTGAAGTGTTCTAAATGCGGCTACATTGTACAGAAGGAAGGAATAAGGATTAAGAAGCTTGAGGTGACTAAGTGAGATGGCTGGTGAAAACATTTTGAAGCCAAGGTCTAGCTTCATTAAGATAAGGTGTAATCAATGTTCTAACGAGCAGATAGTTTTTGAGAAACCTGCGTCAAATATTAAGTGTAGGGTCTGTGGGAAACTGGTTGTGAAAAGTACCGGGGGGAAGGGGAAATTTCTCGCAGAGATTGTTGAAGTATATGGTTAAAGATGAGTCGCGAAACAGTTTCAGCAGGGGATCTTCTTGTATGCAAGGTGAAGGAAATAACCGATTTCGGCCTCCTCCTAGATAATGAGGAGATAACTGGAAAAGAGATTTTCCTACATGTTTCCGAGATTCCTAAGGAAATGGATTTGCACGATTTCAAAGAAGGACAGATAATCGTTGTTAAAGTCATAAAGATGAGCAGGACGGGTGAGAGGATTTTCGTATCGATGAAGCAGTTAAGCAGGTCGGAGGCACGTTCAACCCTAAGGAAGTGGAGGGCTGAGAAGAAAGCTTTGGAAATTCTTAACGAGGTTGCTGAAAAGTACTCGATACCGAGTGAAGTTTTAGAGGACGCTAGGAATAAGCTGGTTGAAAGATACGGAAGCATTACGGAGGCGCTTAGAGTAGCCGTAATGGAGGGGGAGAACATACTGGCTAGGACAAGGATTAGCGAGGAGGCTAGAAGAGCCCTTTACGAGCTTGCTGCAAAAGAGCTTATCAGAAAAGAGGCTGTGAAAAGAATAATCGTACAACTATATTTTATCGACAAGTATGGAGTGGAGAATCTGAAAAGCGTATTCGAGGAAATTGAAAAAATGCGGGCGAAAGACGTTACGATAGAAGCTAAGGTGGTTGCCGCACCGAGATACTCAGTAACCGTATACTCTCACGAGCCTAAGAGGGTTAAGAAAGCTGCCGAAGAAATTGTTGCAAAACTTAGCGAGGCGGCGAGGGAAAAAGGGGGAGTCTTTAAGATACTTAAGGAGGAAGCATAGGGGTTTCAAAACTACTTTCTGAAGGAGCTTATTAATGCTTTAGCCTTATACTCTAAGAACGGGTCGTCTAACGAGAATCTTGGGGGATGCGGATTACAAGTACTGACTCCGCATTTTTTACACTTCTCCCCCAGAGTATAGCTCATGCACTTCGGGCATTTACGCAGCTTAACCGCCATTAGTCGAATACGTCCGGAAAGGTTTATTAAAAACGTTGTGGAAGTTTTAAAACATGGCAATCTCTATAATCCTTAACCCAGCTCTATTGGAGAGGAGTAGGGGTAGCAATGTCTGAGAAGCAATTGACGAGGATTTACGTTAAGGATTTGCCGCTTATGGAGACGAAGATATGGGTTAAGAAGGGTGTTAAAATTGTTAACCCGATTGTCGTAATCGGCCTACCCGGCCTAGGTAGAATCGGCGGAATAATATCTAGATACTTGATTAAGAAGCTTAACACGAGGCTGGTAGGCATAGTTACATCGCCCTATTTCAGTAATCAAGTGATAGTTAGCAGGAGAGGTATCGCGAGAATAACTGGAGTAAAAATGTATAAGAGCAGGATTATGCTTGACGATTCTGATCTTCTCATAGTTACGGCAGACGAGCATTTAGAGAATATTTGGGGCGAGTACGATGTTGCTTTGAAAATGCTTAGATTCCTAGCTAAGAGAAGTGTTAAACTGATAGTGACCGTCGGGGGACACGTGTCTGCCACAGAATCCAGAGGAGTAATAGGTTTCGCAAGCAGGAAAGAAATGTTGAGAAGGCTTGAGGAAGCTGGTTGTAGAAAGGCTGATATGGGGACTCCTGTTGTAGGGCTTTCAGGAATAATCTTAGGGTTAAGCAGTATAATGGGGATCGATGCTGTTTGCGTTCTCGGGGAAACCGTTAGCGTTCGCCCAGATGCTGAAGGCTCTAGAGAAGTCTTGAACGTTCTGAACAAATTCCTAGGTCTAAACATGGATGTTAGCGATTTCCAGCGAGAGGAGGAGAGGATAAACGAAATAATAAGCAGGTATGAGAGCAAGGTGAAACAACTGATTCAAGACGAGAAGGCTAGGAAAATAGCTGAAGCCTTTATGCCACCCGATTACGTGAGTTAAATCTTCCTAAGGTGATTCTATTCTAACTTCATAATTGACGTATGCAAAAGCGCTCTTCTCTATGTTACCGGTTTCAACACCTTCCGCAGACAGGATTAGACCAGTTTCAATACTCTTCAAATCTCTTGGAAGCGGGATTTCGTCGAGCAGAGTCTGGTTTAAAAATACCTGCAGAGAATTGTTCCAATATCTCAGCATATACTTCCCCATAGAGGCTAGGTAAAGCCTCTTAACTTCTCCATTCACCCTAATTGCAAGGGAGACGTTCGCGCTTAAGACTCTTGAAGCATTATTGACTTTAGCCTCACCCTCCACGATGCGAAGAGTCTTAACGTCCACGACCATTTGTAAACCGGGTATTAGCGGCACGTCGTAGAAACTAGAGGAGTCCCTCAAGGCTACTCCTTCACTAGACCCTAGGGTCATAAACTTCTCTCCGTAGGAGAAGTTGTAATTCACCTTGTATACCGCTACGAAGCCGTTTGAAGGCGAGAGGAAAACCAGCTCGTAAAACGGAGCCGTTGAGAGCTTGATTTCTTCCGGAGGCTGTCTTAGGGAGACTCCCAAGTACTTCGGAATTATTTTTGGAATCGCCTCCAGGTAAGCGTTAACAAGCAATCTCGTAAGAACAGAGTCCGCCCTGGGCAGGGTTAAGTATGCGGGGAGGTATTTCACCTGAGTATTATACCATGAGAAAAGAGTGCTGTTCTGCATTTTTTTAGACAGAGTTGCATCAGCGTAACCGCCTTTAGTGTAATCTAAATCAGAAATCCAATCGTAGCTACCGTTCACAGGCTTCAGGTTATATCCTATCGCAGCCATCCATCTCCACTTGGCTTCGTCACCATAAGTATTACCCCCCATTGCCCAGTATAATGGGAGGGTGTTGAATACAGCTATGTACGAGACATTGTACCTTTTTAAAAGGGGTACTGCGATGGTATCGTTAGACATGAAGATCCTACCGACTACAGCAACCTGCGTCGAGTTTATTGTAGCGTTATCAATCAGAGTAGGCCTCTCACCTAGGGCCGTAATCCAATAACCATAGTCCCACCAAGATAAGATTACCGAGCCTGGCGGAGTGTTGTAGCGTATCCATGTTACTGCTTCAATCCAGTCGGGGAAGTAGTAGGGGCTGGCAATCGATGAAGTTGGTAACGATGATGCTCCCTCCTGCTCCATGTGCGAAGGCAAATCGCTTCTGCTGAAACCATACACGCCTATGCCAGTGTTAATGCCGTGGAAACCCATGTAGAAAACTAGGATTGCAGCGAGCACTATGCTCCAGAAACCCATTCTTCGAGCCGGAGTGACCTTCCTACCTACTTTAATACCCTCTAGAACCGCCGGGCAGGAGTAGTTGATTAAGGAGTAGCATCCTAGTGCCGCTATTAAGGATAGGAAGGGCGAGAAAACGAGCCCTATTCTAACCATCATATTCGCAAAATACAGAGAGCTTAAGCCTGCGGAGGCTACGAATATTTTACTCACAACATCTCCGCTTAGAAAGCTTGACACCACCCCCACTGTAAAGAGCACTAATAAAAGCCCATGGTCTAGGAAAAGATAGTACCATGTGCCCATCCTATGCTCTCCCACAGATTCAACTATTGGCTGTTCAAAACGTTCCGCAGGATTTATCACAGCCCTCAACTTCCCTATCAAAGATAGGAACAGGTTAGTGTTAAGAAGAAGCATCATCACTGAAAGCAATAGTGCTGCAAAGCCTATGAGAACCGGCAGAGTAAGCGAGTGTTCAACTCTTTTTAGGAAGCTTGTTGCTAAAACGGCCACGAAGCCAGCTATCACTGCAACGTAGTATATGGAATATACTGCACTACTTCCCGGTCTCGGAAGCTGGACCGCCATAAGAATAGATATTCCGATTGTAAGAGCGTATGTGATTAAAAGCCTATTAGCTGTATCCCGGTCTACAAATGGTGCGAGAAGGGTGGAGAATAAGGCGATAAGCCCGACCACGTATACGTATGCTGTCCATGTGATACAGAGGTATCCTAAGACTACGCCTGACAGTATCGAGTATGCAAAAACCCTACTGGTGTTCTTAGACCTGACCGACTTAAGGTAAAGGTGTGAGGATAATGCTATAAGCGGGATTCCTAAGCATTCATGCTTGAAGAAGCCTAGGTGCGACCTATCGATGAAGCTACCGTTAGCAGCTAAGAACAGCATTGCCAATAAACCAACCCAGTCATCACCAGAAAGCTCCCTGCCTAAGAAGAACATCGTTATAACAGCTATGACAGAGACAAAGGGTGGGAAAAGCACGGTGACATCCATCAGCGAGATGGATACTCCAATAGCATTAAGGAAAGCGTGGAGGACTACTGCTGCGAGCGGCAGTCCTATGGGGGTTGATGTTGCGGCATTCCTGCCATACGGATACCAACTCATGTAATCAACCCACTTCAAGAACGCGGGAATGCCGTTATTCATTATGTATTCTGCACTCCGGTAGTGCCACCAAGGGTCGAACTCTCCAAGATAGTATCCAAGCGTGAGATTGTTGAGCCTAACCGATATGGATACTAGTATAATGGTTATGAAGATCGAGGTCTTAACATAGGTCTGTGTGTTAATACTCGGTAATAGTCCTGAAACCCGTCTACCTATTTCCCTAGCTTTCATCATCTTCCTTTCCGTCTACCTTTTCTCCTGGTTTCTGAAGGGAGGTATAAAAATGTATTTTTCCCTAAGGATAATGAATGTTTAAAAGCAATTCGAATAGGGCTTCTACGGAATCAGGCTCTTGCCTAAATATCTGATAATTGCTGAAAAGCCTGAGGCTGCGAAAAGGATCTCGGAAGCCCTAGACTCTAAAGCGAAGCCTAGGAAAATAGGAAAAGTCGTGCCATCCTTCATCGTTAAGAACGGGGATTGCGAGATAATCGTCACAACGGCCCTAGGCCACTTGTACGAGCTTGCTACAACCAATGAGGATAGAACTATCTATCCTGTTCTTGATTATAAGTGGGTTCCAAAACATCTTATTGAGAAGGATAGGAAGCTTGAGAAATGGCTTGAGGAAATGGGAAGGATAGGAAGCGGCGTGGATTATTACGTTAACGCTTGCGACTATGATATAGAGGGAAGCCTAATAGGATACAATGTTCTAAGATTTCTTTACGGGGTCTCCGACTATAAGAGGGTTTTCAGGATGAAGCTTTCGACACTAACTAAGCGAGAGATACAGGATGCTTTTCGAAGAATGAAGCCTGGTCTCGACACAGGGCTCGTTAAAGCTGGTGAAACACGCCATATCGTAGACTTCCTCTACGGCATAAACCTCTCCAGGGCGTTAACAAAATCGGTGTCGCGCTTCCTCAGGACACCCTGCGTGCTAAGCGTAGGCAGGGTTCAAACACCAACTTTAAACATCCTCGTGGAGAGAGAAATATCCATAGAGACGTTTATTCCAACACCATACTGGGTCCTACGGGCAGAAATAGTAATTAAAGGCGAAAAATACGAGGCGATTTACGAGGGCGATAGAATCCGGAGTCTTTCTGAAGCTAGGAGGCTGGTGGAAGAGGCTGGTTCAAAACAGGCTGTTGTCGAAAAGGTTGAGAGGCGTTTCGAGAAGATTAGTGCTCCGGAGCCCTTTGACCTCACCACTCTACAGAGGGAGGCGTACAGTGCCTTCGGGTTCACGCCTTCTAGAACGCTCAGCATAGCTGAAACGCTTTACCTCAATGCCTTGATATCCTATCCAAGGACGTCTTCTCAAAAGCTTCCTCCAGACATAGGATATAGAGAGATACTTGAAAAGCTTTCTGAGAACAGCTCTTACGCAAAAATTGTTGAAAAAACACTTTCCAAAGGATCATTAGAGCCCAAGCAAGGGGAGAAGGATGATCCTGCACATCCAGCCATCTACCCCACGGGAGAGAGAAAGGAGGGTCTGAGCAGCGAACAGCTTAAATTGCTAGACTTGATAACCAGGCGTTTCCTAGCTGCTTTCGAAGAAGACGCTGAGAAGGCTATTTGCAAAAGTGTTTTAAGAATTGGGGATGTGAGATTCGTTCTGAAAGGAAGCGAGATAATTAAGAGAGGGTGGTTGGACGTTTATTCTCCTTATTATGCTCCTGAGGAAAAAATAATTCCGCCGCTAAAAGAAGGAGAAACCCTGATGGTTAAGAAAGTGAGTTTAGAAGAGAAGTTTACTAACCCGCCTCATCGCTACAACCCGGCTTCCCTCGTAAGGGAGATGGAGAGGCTTGGAATAGGGACTAAGGCTACTAGGGCAGAGATAGTAGAAACGCTTTATAAGAGGAGGTATATAGCAGGCAAGTCCATTACAGTAACCGAGTTAGGTTTCAGCATAGTTTCTACATTGAACAAGTTTTCCCCTAAAATTCTCTCGGTTGAAATGACTAGGGAGATCGAATCCGATATGGATAAGATAGAGAGGAACCTCCTTGAAGAAGAGATTGTTGTAGGCAGAGCGAAGAAAGAACTGGTAGAAATACTTAGGGAAGTAGGCAGTAAGGAGGAGGATGTCGGAAAGCATCTTTCAAGATCAATAATCACAATACTTAGGGATAAAAACGTAATTGGAAGGTGCCCCGCATGCAGAAGTGGCGAGCTTAAAATCATTGTTTCGAAGAAAACTGGTAAGAGATTCGGAATATGTACAAATGTTTTCGAAGGAAAGTGTAAGCTTACAGTACCCTTGCCACAAAACCCCAATAAGGTTTATGTCACCGAGAGGATATGCAGCTCATGCGGTTGGCCTGTTGTTAAGGTAGTTACTAGGAAAAGACCCTGGTTCCTATGTGTTAACCCTTCATGTCCCGGGAAGACAAATCTTTCAAGAAAATCTGCATAAGATCGTCTCGGGAAAGGATTGCTCTTACAACTTCCCTAACCCATCTTCCGGAAAATTCATTGTTCTTCAACCTTTCTAGGAACTCCTCCGGAGACAAGTCTCCGTAAGCGTTCTTCCAATCAACGTATCCGGCAACGAGGCTTTCATAAGCCTTTGCATGAAGGCTGCAGAAAGGCGTATTCGAAGGCGCTTCTACAACCCTGCTGCAGGCGACGCATCTTTCGTGCAAAGGTTTCATGGCTAAACACTCTTTTCAAAGTTTTAAAATGTTAGGGGAAATACTTAAATCAGGATGCCTTAAGCAATATGGATTGAATGAACCTCCTACTGCTTCCCGAGTACCTGATGGAGAAAATAAGAGAGTGGAGTGAGAGAAAGGGTTTACTGCGTGAAGGAGAATTATGGAATATCGTTACCATAGCAGGGATATCTGTCGCCTTAGGCATCTTTCTTTCAGGAGCACCTTACGTAATAACTTATTTCGGAGAAGTTCAAAGGTATGACAGGTTGCTGTCGGCGGGCGTCTTCTTCATACCTAGGGCTGACCCACTTATACAGACGAGTTACGAAATGATGTATGTTTTAATTTCTTATATTTTTTCAAGCATAGGCGTATTCATCCTAGTTAAGGGCTCGAAATCTATTTCTTACAGAAACACTCTTATCCTGACCGGGATAGCTCTTTTAGCAATATCCATGCTACTGATACTTGGGCTGGATTATCTTAAAATGAATGTTAGGCTATCTTAAAAATTTACCAGGGTACTTTCTTTATCCTGAGCATAAAGGCTACAGAGTTTGAAACAAGATGAACAAGAGGAGTCAGCGCCATGACTATTATGATTGAACGAGGGTCTAGACGCATCCAAGACTGTGATAGAATTGCTGCTCCGAGCATGAAGTCGAATTGGTCTAGGACTGGCGCCGGGTCACCTGGTCTTATGGAGAGCCTCCTCTTGAGGAAGGCGCCTGCCAAGTCTCCCAGTAACGCGCCAAGGCTTATAAGAAATGAGAGAAGTAGTGAAGTACCTGTTAAAACTCCTGCAATAACCCCTGTCCCCATTCCTAAAAGGAACCCCCTGAAGGTCTTTCCGCTTCCGAAAATAGGCTTACCGTCTACGAAGTTTTTTCCGAAGTCTATTTGCTTCTTGCCTTTAAATACTAGGGCGAAAGCATTGGCAAAGTAAGCGGGGGTGAAGAAAAGAAGCCCCCGTACCCCCAGCTCAAAAACTTCTTGGACAATCATCCTTGTTGCAGAACCCTATTCCACCCAGCTCTTTAATATTTCCCCCCGAGGGAATGCATAGATTAGATTCCTCCCCATTTCTAGCCACGAGCCTACCCAGTAGCCTATTCCCATCGCACCTACGTAATTCTAAGAGGTAGTCAACCCAGTAGAGGAAGATCCTTCTAGCAGGGATGTTCTCCTCGCCTTCAAGACCGCCACCTGAACTGGTGAGGACTCCAGTACACCCATACTCTTTTGAGAGAAACGAGAAGAATGCAAGGATCTTGTTCAATAGATAGAGGATGTTAGAGTGCGAGGAAGAGTCGTGAAGCGATATTTCGCGGAGATAAGCATTTGGCAACGAGCCTATTATGAGAAGCTTGAAACCCCCTTTGTTAAGCAGTATTTTTTCCGATTGCTCCAGAGCCTTATCCAGCTGGACTAGGTTTTCAAATCTGGAGACCATGATTTTAGACAACGCTTCACTGCTTAAGCTGTCAGCCTCATCAACAAGAGCCCTCGTGTTAAAATCGTCAAGGAATAGAAGCACTCCGCCTTCGCTCATTCTAATAAGGCTGATTACGAAGGGAAATACTCTATAATAATCCCCGTGGATTAGGATCGTCTTCCCACTTAGATTTATGGTTGTTCTCCCAAGAGGGATTTCCAATTCTCTACTTGAATAGGCCGTTTTCCAAATTATTAAACTCTTTACTAGGAAAGAAAACACCTTTTAATCACAAGCGTGGAAGTAAGAGGTAATGGTAAGGATAAGGGAATACGTGAGTAAGCTGGGGGAAGAGGTTGTCCTCGACTCCGGCAAGCACTCTGAAAGCAGCATCCCCAAGGTGATAGGTGAGAAGGATCCTAGGACAATCTTGTTTGAGATGCCTGTTGAGGGGAAAGACCCGTTGGTAGCAAACCTCTACTCTACCCGAGAGAAGGTGGAGAGGCTAATGGAGATTGGAGAAGGACGTTTGTTCGAGCAGATGATTAGGGCTAAGCGAAACCCGGTTAAGCCTGTGGAGAAAGCCGGAGGCTGGATGGATAATGTTTCAGAGCCGGAGAGGATTTCGAAAATTCCCTTGTTGAAATACTATGAGGAAGACGCTGGGAAGTATATTACGAGTTCGATAATTGTTGCAAAAGACCCTGAAGACGAGGTGGTTAACATGTCGGTACATAGGCTTCTCCACTTGGGTTCTAACAGGTTTGCGGTCAGGATGGTTGAGGGAAGGCACTTGCACCAAATATTCATGAAGCATAAGGCTGCTCGCAAGGATTTGAAGGTAGCTGTTTTGATAGGTACTCCCGTGCACATAATCTTATCAGCTTCAACACAGTTGCCGAAAGAGGTTTCAGAAATAGAGTATGCTGGAGCATTGAGCGGTAAGCCTCTTCAAGTCTCCTATTTCGACGGCTGCGACCTCCCAGTTCCGCTGGAAGCAGAGTATGTTTTTGAAGGCAGGATTAGTACAGATCTTACTGCTAGCGAGTGGATGACCGACATACTCGGCTTACCGGATAAGCCTAGGAATCAGCCTGTTATGGAGGTGGAGAAAGTGTATTGCAGCGACAATCCTATTTACCACGCGATTCTCCCCGGCGGGCTCGAGCATAAGTTTCTCATGGGCTATCCGGCTGAAGTCAAGATAAGGGAGAAACTGGTTGAAAACGATGTTAATGTTAAAGACGTCTGGCTCTCAAGCGGTTCAGGAGGGTGGCTCCACTGCTTCGTAAGCATCTCTAAAAAGAGTGATGAAGAGCCCCGTAAAATAATAAGTCTCGTAATGGAGGCGCACCGTTCAGTGAAAGGAGTGGTTGTATTAGATGATGACATTGATCCTAGGGATTACGGGGATGTTGATTTCGCCCTTGCAACGAGGTTCCAAGATAGGGCGAAGTTTTACTTTTTCGAGAAGATGCGCGGCTCCTCTCTAGATCCTTCGAGCAACCAGGAAACTTTGCTTACCTCCAAGTGGGGGCTGGATCTGACCCTGCCCATTGGAACCGATAAGAAACGCTTCCTCAGGAGCAGGATAAAGTTTGAAGACAGGCCTTAACGAGCAAGTTTTCAAAAAGATACTGGATTCCCTTCAGACTGGTAAAAAGGAATACGTTAGGATATCTAGCGCGCATCTATCTGGAATCTCCTATCTGAACATTGGCGATGCGGGGCTAGAGTTCCTCGAAGACCTTAGTAGGTCTGGGCTCAGGTTTAAAGTGAAGACTACTATAAACCCTGGATGTGTAGATTTCGACACACCAATGGAATGCGACCCCAAGGTTTTTGAGAAGCAGAAAAAAATAGTCGATAGTCTTAAAGCCATAGGCGCTATTGAATCACTAACCTGCACACCGTATTTGTTCGACAACGTTGTGAAAAAAGGCCAGAAAATAGCTTGGGCAGAAAGCTCTGCAGTCCTCTACGCGAACTCTATCATAGGAGCATACACTAATAAAGAGGGGAGCCTAACCGCCCTAGCCTCAGCCATACTGGGCTACACTGCTAAGAGCGGAATACACCGTGGAAAAGGCAGAAGGCCCAAGATATTTTTCGAACACAGAGGAGAGCTTAATGACGAGCTTGACTACGGTCTACTGGGTTACGCAATGGGTCTCAGAGCGGGGGCTAAAATACCCTACCTGCGTCTAACGAATACTCGCAACCTGTACCCGGCGTATCTTAAACAGCTTCTAGCGAGCTTCGGGACGAGTGGCGGCGCCCCCCTTATCTGGATAGAGGGGGTTACGCCGGGATTCTCTAAAGTCAGAAAGCCTAGGAGGAAAATAGTCTTAGACAAGCATGAATTGGAAAGCGTTAAGGAAACTTTATCTGAAGAATTGCCGTCGAATCCAAATGGGAAAATAGTTTTCATAACTGGTTGCCCACATTATTCCATTGAAGAGATTGAAAACCTGAACGAGGCCTTAAAGAATGTGAGAAAGCTTTCGGTTGAAGCATGGGTGTTCACGTCGAGAACAGTCTATTTGGAGGCTCTTCGGAGAGGATTGTCAGAAAACATGAGCGAAAAGGGTGTTAGACTTTTCAAGGATTCTTGCGTCATGTATTGCAGCTTGAAGAGAAGCGATGCTTGCATTATCACCAACTCCGTTAAGGCTGCGTACTACCTTAGGAATAGTTTCAGGTTAAGGACAGTCTTAAAATCCTTCAACGAGTTCGTAAATACTTACGGAGTTGGGTGAAGATGTTCCTAAGGGTTAAGGTTGTTAACGAGGGCGTTGCCAAAGGGCCTCTGTTAATAAGTTCGCAACCAATATCCTTCTTCGGTGGAGTCGACCTTGAAACAGGCATCGTAGTCGAGAAGAATCATCCTCTCGAGGGGAAGAGCGTTTCGAAGAAGATACTTGTATTACCGTCGGGGAAAGGAAGCACCGTTGGATCCTACGTTGTATACGGCCTTGCTAAAAAGGGGACTGCTCCCTCAGGCATAATCATGGGAAAAGTGGACAGCATAATTTCTGCAGGAGCAATACTTGCAGGAATACCGCTGGCAATTGCAGATATTAGAAAGATTTGCTCGTTCTTCAAAGATGGCGAAGTAATAGTCTTGGATGCGAAGAGGGGAAGGCTTTATAGAGAGACCTTGAAAGAATACGGTCTTTCCCCAAATATCTTCTTCGAGGCTTCGAATACTTTTTCGCGATACTCCGGGAAAGTATAGACTCTCGCAAGACCGATGAAACCTCTGAGAGACTGGATTATGGGCGAGGTTTCGAAGAATTGTTTAAGCTTCCTCTCACCATCCTCCTTGCCAACTATCTTTATTTCGAAACCGCCGTGTCTGCCTCCGCTGTAATCAGGGTGATAAGGCAGGGAAGGGGCGGAGGGGAGGTCGAGAAAAACCATTCTCGGAGTAAGATCGGCTTCTTCAGCAATCTCGTTCTCCAGGCCCCCCCGCAGTAGTGGCCGGGATATCAGGGAATGGTACAGAGGATCATCGTGGTGAATCATTATTTCGAATACTGATTTCAAAAGAGACCTGTTTAAGTACCCTAGTATAAGCCTCTTAGCAAGCTTAGCTTCTTCGCAATCCTCTTCCATCGAGAGAATCCTTTCGACAACAGAGTAATCGTCTAGGGAAACATATTCCTCAGGAGTCTTAAAATCCGTTAAACCTATAATATCATCTACTAGGAGCATCGCTCTGGAAAGCATTATGACTGCTGCCCTAACAGTTCTATGGAAGTAGACTGCTTTAAACATCATGTACCTAGCGATGAAAAGCGATTCCAAAGCGTAGAGCGCCGCCTCGTCGATGGCGAGAGAATCATCCCAGAGAATTATAGAGTCCACGATCCTCTCCGCGTCTATCAAACCGTATTCGACACCGGTGAAGAAAGAGTCTCTTACAAGGTAGTCGAGAATATCTGCATCAAAATGGCTGGATACTATCTGATTAATCCATTTTTCCCTCTTGTCACACTTACCTGTGGAGAGACTGGCGACTTCATCCGCTTCAAAGCCTTCTTTAGAGAGAATATCATTAAGCTCCGTTCCTTTAACAAGCATTTTTGCAACATCCTCATGAGTAATCCCTTTCCTCTCGCTCAATACTTCTTCGAAAGTGTGGGAGAAAGGACCATGGCCAACATCATGCAGCATTCCGGCAAGCCTTACTAATTGAAGATCATCCTTATTCACCTTGTCGAAATAATAATTGGCTAGGTGGGAGAACATTTTTCCAGCCGTGAACATTACCCCAAGCGAGTGGAGGAAACGAGTGTGTACTGCACCGGGATATGTTAAGTGGGCGCCGGCAAGCTGCTTTATCCTCCTGAGCCTCTGAAACACAGGAGTATCAATTATGCTTCTCTCTACTCCCGTTATGTGAATATACTTGTAGACCGGGTCCCTTATCTCACCTACATATTCCAAAACTTCAAGACATGTTTTAATAGAGGCGTCTAATAAGCTTTAGGATGATGGAAAGAGCGAAACGAGGATTTCACATAAGCTTTGAAGGAATAGACGGCTCGGGGAAAACTACGGTCTCAACAAACCTATACTTGAGGTTTAAAGAAAAAGGGTATCCGTGCTTCTATACCGTTGAACCAACCTTCATGAGGGTCGGCTCGTTGATAAGGCTCCACGCATCAAGAATAAGAAACGTGCCGCAATACTATATGGCTTTACTGTTCGCCGCCGACAGGGTTGAACATTATGAGAGAGTAATTAAGAAGAGGCTTGAGAAAGGGTATCACGTTATTTCAGACAGATATGTGCATTCTTCAATAGCCTATCAAGGAGGCTTGCTTAATGATATCGAGTGGGTTAGGATGATTAATAACAGAGTCCCCCCGCCAGACTTAGCGATCTATCTTGACGTAAGCCCTGAGAAGGCTCTCAGTAGGAAGAAGGTTTCGGGGCCATTCGAGGACGCTTCGACGCTCACAAAGATAAGAAGCGTCTACCTCAGGCTTGTGGAAGAGGGAGAAGTCGAGATCGTGGATGCTGAGAGACCTTTGGAAGATGTTCTGAATAACGTTATTGAAATAATTGGGAAAAAGCTGAAAATATCGATCTAAGATAGTTATTCTTTTTATCGAGTTAGTTCCTCTTCGTTAAACTCTCTTGTGAGAACCTCTCTAATCCTACGAGCTTTAACATCGCCTATGCCCTCGACCTGCTGGAGATCCTGCTCGCTCGCTGTAAAAACCCTTAACGGAGTCTTGAAATATTTCAGGAGCTTTATCGCCGTAGACCTCTCCACAAGCGGTAGGCCGGATAATAGGAAGACCTGCTGGTCAGCAATGCTCTCAGGCTTTTTCTCACCCCTGACTTGAAGATGCTTTCTCAGCTCTTTCTGCTCCCTCAAAGCTATCGCATAGATGAGCTCCGCAGACTCCTTAGCGTCTCTAGACCAGAGCAGAACCATCTTGTAACCAGTTATGACAGCTGCAAGCGCCCCTCTTATAGCACTCGGACGAATGTTGCTTAAAGGGGTATAAAGATCCCTACCTTCCACAAGCAGCACAGGTATTTCGTAAGAGTCGGACATTAGCTTAGCCTGTTGGAAGAGCCTTGAATCCATTATTGAAGAGGCAAAGTCGTTAACAGTCTTCCTTTCCACGCATATTCTCTCGGAGAGCACGTAGTCTCCAACATCCAATTGGCTGAAAGTAATTCTTGCCCCAAGTTTAGCAAGCTCGTCTACAACTGGAGAATTAGCTTCCCTGTTATCCACCACTATGCTTACCCTATCTTCATCACCCTCGTCCCCCTCTTCTATAAATCTGGTTAAACTAAGGCTGGGAGAGCCCTGGTTTAAACCCGATTGAGCCCTTATCGTCTTCATTTCTTCAATCATTTTCCTCTCTCTTCTACGAGCAATCCAAAGGTATTGCTCGTCACGAGTACCCTGAAAGTAGAGAATATATACTTTCCCCGGGGCGTTACGGCCGGTCCTGCCGACCCTCTGAATAAACCTTATACCGCTCGGAGTATTGTCGTAAAAGATTATTGTGTCCGAGGAGGATATGTCAAGCCCCTCTTCGCCGACTTGCGTAGCTATCAGAACGTTAAACTCCCCTTTCCTAAATTTCGAGATTATCTCCTCCTGCTCCTTCTGAGTCTGCCCCTTGTCGCCAGTCTTGGAAGCCTGGCCGACGAGCCTAGCAACTTTAATGCCTTCTATCGACGAGAATTCTTTCTCCATATCCCTAGAAGCGGCGCGATAGCTTACGAATATTATGATCCTCTTCACCCCTGATTTAAGCTCCCTTTTAGAAAGCTCTATCAGTTTTGAAAGCTTAGCATTATCCTTCTGAAGCTTGAGTAGTTCTAAAGCGTCTAGAATCCTCTTATCGGTAGCTATTTGAGCAAGGTACTTCGGCGATCCTGGTCTCCTAGCTTTCTCCATAATCCTATTCACGAACTGTATGAAGTACTTTGGACCCAGCAGGTCTAGTCTCTCCAGGGCCGTTATTAAATACCTTGCTCTCGCAAGGCTTTTCAAAGCCTCTACGAGCTCAGGCTTATCTAGAAAGGGACGGCTCTTTATAGCGTTTATCATCTCAGTTATCTCAGAGAAACTATTCAGCTTCTTGTCCCATGGGAATGCTTTAAGAGCCTGATTGACCTGCTCATTTATGAAGCCCTGAATCAGGGACCTCGCTTCCTTAACCAATGGGCTTAGAGGTATTGGCACAAGGTTGTAGTCAATTCTCCTAACGTACGGTGCGACATCCTTATCGCTTCTGGTTCTAAACTCAAGATTCTTTATGAAAAGATTCTTCATTAATGCTTCAACATCCTCCTTATTAGAACCCGGTGAAGCCGTCAGCCCCAGTATGAGTGGAGAAGGGCATTCTGAGAAATAACGTTGAGCAATAGTTATGTAAGCGTAATTACCCTTAGCCCTATGGGCCTCGTCGAAAACCATCAACACCACCTTGTCCAGTGGAATATTTCCCTTAAGGATTTCGTTTCTGAAAAGCTGTGGAGTTGCAAACACCACTCTGTATTTAGTGAAAACCCTTTCTTGAACAGGAGTCTCCCCAGTCCATAAAGCCATAAGACTTGGTTCAATATTCAAACAATCCTTGAAAAACTGGTAGTGCTGCTCTACAAGAGGCTTAGTCGGCGCCATGACTACGCATATTCCCTCGTTTTTCCACAGCCTCTCGGCAACGACGAGGAGAGCTATAACCGTCTTACCAAGCCCAGTGGGCAGGACGACTAGCGTATTACCAGTAAGAGCCTTGCATGAAATGCTTAGTTGGTAACTTCTCGCACGGATCCTTCCGCTCTTTATCAAAGGATGCGTTATAAAACCCTCAGAGTCAATACCTAAAGAGTTTGACACAGCCATATCAACCAGTTCCAGCAAGCTCGTTCAAGATTCTCCTCAGAGCGTCGACAATGCTTCTCAACTTATGTTCATCCTTAATTTCTAAAAGATTCTTCTCGATTTCTCTTAAAAGGGAGAAAGCCTCCTCCCTACCGTATTCTAAAGGAGAGAGCTCTTCAAGACCCTCTCCAGTACGAGTGGGTTTGTAAAGCCTGCCACAGTTAACACATTTCACCCTCCCATCTCTATACCTAAACAGGGGGGCTCCACACGATTCGCAGTGAGCAGCCATCATAACGGCGCCGCTCTGCAGAGCCTCAGCCATCTTCTTCACATCGAATTTGAGGGACATTTTCTCCTAATTCCTATTATATTATTGCTTTCAAGGAACTAGAAAAACATATATTTGAACCATAGGCTTTGAAAAAATAAGGTTAAGGATGATGAAAAATGTCTAAAACAGTGCGTAAAAAGGATGTGGAAAACGAGGAGAAGATTATGAAAGCAATAGAGATGTTAAGCTTCGTCGTAAACGACGTGACTACGCCACGCAATATTAGGAACAGCATTAAGGAGGTTATTAACAATCTTTCAAAGAAAAACACGACCCCGGGCATAAGGGCGGCAGCAGCCATAAATGTTTTAGACGAGATAAGTCAAGACCCCAATCTTTCAACAATATCTAGGACAAGAATATGGGGATCCTTAACCCTTCTTGAAGACATAAAGGATTAAATAAACTCACCGCGTCACGATAACAACGTTCTGTACAGTTTAAGATATAATTCTATCACGATGTCCCAATTATAGTTGTTCACAACAAGATCATATGCTCTCAGAGTCATTCTGGAAACATTTTCTTCTAACGCTCTCTTAACACAGCAGGCTATGGAGTCAACATTATTATTCTCAACTAAGAATCCTGTGACCTCGTTTTGTACGAGCTCCGGGTTTCCTCCTACAGCAGTTGCAACAATGGGTATTTTAAGTGCCATTGCTTCCAGGATTGAAGTGCTTAGCCCCTCGCTCCTAGACGGGAGGATGAAGACCTTGGAGCCTGCAAGATATTTAAGTGCTTCATTTCTCGGCTTATAGCCAAGCAGGTGGAGGTTTCTAACTTTTTTAGAAGCCTTTAAAAGCTCAACATACAGGGGACCGTTTCCAATCAGTAGAAAGTTGGCCTCTGGAAGCCTCTGAGCAACTTCAACAAGCAGGTCAACACCCTTCTCATAGGACAATCTCCCAACATAAGTAACCTGGTTCTCATATAGTGTTATCTTCTCTTTAGGAATGTCGTTAAAATCTATCGCATTCGGAATATACAATGGGTTGAAGCCTAGTCTTTTATAAAAATCTTCTGTGCTTTTCGAAATCACCGAAAAAGCGTCTGCCCACTTCAATACTCTCCTTTCAAAATCTCTTGCCATCCTACCCAATAATCTTCCGTGAAGCGAAGAAATCTGTTCACTATAAACACCATGTAGAGTTAAGACCTTTCTGCAATAAAGCAATTTCATCGGTAAAGCTGAGGGCAAGTTGTGCGCATGAACAATATCATACTTATCTCTTCCCAGACGGGCCCTCAGTGCTTTTAATGATGCTGAAAGCATAAAAGACGGGTTCATCAAATTCTTTATATTAATGAATGGCACGTTTTCAGTGGAGATTTTATCTATGTGATTTCCTCTCTTACTCAAATGCTCCATCAACTTAGAAACGTGATACGCGATTCCACCGATTCCTGATGTTCTTGGAACTATTACAAGTATTTTCAAAGCTTCTTTAATAAAGAGAAGTGTCTTAAAAAGTGTTTTGGTTTTTAACTATAATGAAACTGTTAGAAGACAGCATTAGTTAGGATATTGTTAACAATTATGATCCTGAAGTAATCATAACATTCTTACCTATAGGAAGCTAATAATCCTCTGATTTACTGGCTCGCTAATGGTAAATATTTTTAAATCTCTGATTTATGTTGGTCGAACAAGAATGAAAATAGCTTTCATAATTGGACTACCCATTCCCTACCCGGGAGCAGCTTGGACTAGAATAGAGAGTTTTGTAAAATCCTCGATGAAAAGAGGTCATGATGTGCTAGTAATCTGCACAGAAAAAAGGAGGAAGCTCCCTTATCTTATAGATACCTTTTTTAAGAGAAGGGGTTTTCTTAACGTTCTCTCCTTTTTCATAACTACTTTAGTAAACATTCCACGACATAGAGTTGATATAGTGGTAATATCCGTTCCCCCGGGTATTCATGCCCTTGGAGCATCTCTCGCCTGCTACATCCTCAGAAAGAAAATTGTCTTTGATTATAGAGACGAGTGGGAAGACTACTTAATTAGCAAGACAACTAATGATATTAAGAAAGCCATGTATAAAATTTTGAAAGCCATAATGACATCTCTTTATTCGAAAGCAACCCTAGTAATAACCGTTACTCCCCCTATTATAGAG
>CAZTSG010000007.1:33047-39788 GCA_964616835.1 uncultured Nitrososphaerota archaeon
AAAATGTTCATCTCATACCGAATGGAGCGGATACAAGCCTGTTTAAGCCTGTTTATGAGAAAGCATCTTTAAGAGCTAAGTATGGCTTGAATGACGAGTTCATCTTAGTATATAATGGTTATGTAGGAAAGTATTATAGACTTGATATATGTATTAAAGCTTTTGCAAAAATCGTTGAAACGAATCGTTTCAAAAAAATGAAGCTGCTATTAATAGGAGAAGGGGAGGATTTAGAAAAAATTCTTGAGCTTTCTAAGACATTAGAGATAAGGGAGAATGTAAAATACATGGGAGTAAAATATGATAAAAGGGAGATAGCAGAGCTAATAGCATTAGCTGACGTGGGTATAATACCTTATGATAAAAATCCTTTATGGAAGAATGCCTTGCCAGCGAAGTTTTTTGAATACGCTTCCTGTGGAGTACCTGTAATCGCTAGCGTACAGAAACAATCTATCCTAGCAGAAATTATAGACAGAGAAAGAATAGGCGTTCATGTAGAGCCAGAAGATATAGAGGAATTAGCAAAAGCAATTAAATTCTTATCGTCAGACAAACATTTCTTGGAAGAAGCTTCTCGAAGAGCTAGAGGACTTATTAAGAGAGAATTTGATAGAGAGAAAATATCGTGTAAATTTTTGGAAATGATAGAAAAACTAACCTTAATATAATCACCGATTGACTTTCAAAATTAAGAATAAACTTGGATGTTGCAAAGGGCTTTATAGCTCCTAAGTATCAAGGGGGAACATTCTAACGTTATTACATGCATATTAAGTTTTTATTTTATCCTTAGACAATTGGAAAACGCTTAACATTAATATTGTTAAGCCTTGAAAACAAGTCGGTGAGTCTCTTGACACAGTATAGGATTAGGCTTACCGTGAAAGAAGTTCGCGGCTCGTGTGCCTTAGGATATAAGGTTGGTGATGAGATTATTGTTGAAAGATACTACATTCCCGAGTGGCAGAAATGTAAAATATGCCTGCACGCTCTCACGGGCATGGCACCGCTTTTAATGCTTTTTGCAAAAGGAATTTCGGCTAAGGAGCTAGGTATAGGCAACATAAATGATAGAGGCTATGTTCAGTGTCCAGATCCCGGCAAACCTTACACGGAAGGGGGAACAGTTATTTTTGAGCTTAATAGAGAAAGTTTGGAAGACTAGTTCTCCCAGCTTGAGGAAATTGCTTTCACAATTCGTTTAGAAGCCTTGCCGTCACCGAACGGATTATCTTTAAACCTTTTTTTCATCTCGTTATAATTGTTTACTACATATTCTAAAGCTTGCAATATCTTTATCGGATCGGTACCACTAACGAGGTTAACACCCATCTCTACTGTTTCAATCCATTCTGTTCGCTTTCTCAAGGTAATGCATGGAACTCTCGACCAGAAAGATTCCTTCTGCAATCCTCCAGAATCCGTTAAGACTAATTTAGCATTTTTAAGCAACGTAAGCATTTCGATATACCCTACTGGATCGATTGTAAGAATATTACTAGGTATGTTAATACCATTCTCCCTTAATCTATTTCTTGTCCTTGGATGGATTGGAAAGACAATTTTCATCCCTGCTTTCCCAACAGCCTCAAAAATGTTTCTTAGCCTGAACGGATCTTCTGTATTTTCAGCCCGATGAATAGTTAATACAGCATAATCCTCTCTCTTAAGACTTAGTTTATCGACAATGTTACTTGTCTTCTTACTGAATCTTATGAAGACATCATACATAGTATCTCCTGTCAAGAATATTTTCCCAACTACGGACTCATTCTCTAAATTCTTCTTACAGTTAAGTGTAGGTGCAAAAAGAAGAAGTGAGCAGTGATCTATAAGCCTCCTATTAATCTCCTCAGCCATCTTCAAATCGTAACATCTGGCACCCGCTTCTATGTGAGCTACAGCTATACCCAGTTTTACTGAAGTTAAAGCTCCAGCTAAAGCGGAGTTTGTGTCTCCAGGGATCAAAACAAGAGACGGCCTATGCTTAATAATATGCCTCTCAAGCCTTAACATTATTTCACCAGTTTGATAAGCATGAGAACCCGAGCCAACTTCTAAATTCACCTTCGGATCTGGAAGATTAAATTCTTCTAGAAAAACCTGCGAAAGTTTAAAATCATAGTGCTGACCAGTATGAATAATCTCAATATCAAGATTCTGCTTCAGGCATTCATGTATTACAGGAGCAGATTTAATTATCTGAGGCCTAGTGCCTATTATCATCCATATTTTCATATCTTACAACCTTCAGCCTTCAATCTATTATTCCTTAGATATTGAAAACACAGAGAGCGCGGTTTTCCAAACTTTGTCGGCTCTATCCGTAACCGCGTAATACAGATATATAAGGTCATCATTTAATACTGGGCAAGGCGTATCTAAAGCTATTTCACTTCTTATTGATGGGATTATGCTAGATTTTTCTTTAGGACCATCTACCAGTATTTGAAGAGTGCTGGGCTTTGTAAAGTAGGGAGACGAATCAGTTACTAATCCTATGTACTGTTTATATGGAAATCCTGTAGAATAAGTAGAAGCGGCAGTAAAAAGATAGTGATAACCTCCCATACTTAAATACCCTGGACAGAAGAGCGATTCATTCCAACTGCCCTTAGCCCCATTCAAGTGTTGAAGCGGATTACCATCGAACTTAGAA
The DNA here is from genome assembly GCA_964616835.1 of uncultured Nitrososphaerota archaeon. GTDB lineage: Archaea > Thermoproteota > EX4484-205 > EX4484-205 > JAAOZP01 > JAAOZP01. Next base: position 35,710 of record CAZTSG010000007.1, read on the forward strand.
ACCTCTACGTTGAATGGAGATTCTATTTTCAGTTTTAAGATTCCGATTCTGCGAAGCCAGAACACAGGAGCAAACCACCATCTGGGCCTAAACAGGCGTTCCTCCAACTTATTAGAAACGTTACTATAATAAAGTAAGAACTCGTTTTCACTTATTCTAGCAACACTAGGTCCTAAGTCAATGTCCGTTCCTTCCCATAAATACTCCGGCTCAGCAAGAACTTTAATGAATTTCCAAGGACCTTTCAGATCATCAGAGTAAGTTAGCATTATCCTTCTACCCTTTCCATAAGGACTACCGGCAAATGCCATATAGAAGTAATTACCTACTCTCCAAACTACTGGAGTCACAACCTGTCTTAGAGAAAGATCCTTGGCATCTAATATTGGTTTATCAACTTTCTTAAAGTTTAAACCATCATTTGAAACAGCCAAGCCTATACTTGTCTCAGACCACATTATGTCAGAAGCACCGGTATAGAACATGAAGTATTCGTCGGAATATTCTTCATCATGAAATACTGATGCAAAAGTGGCAGCTCCCGAGTCGAAACAACCTTTTGATACATCAAGTATGATACCTTTATGTAATCGATAACTTAAATTCATTTTACCAACCGATAACTTATATCTATCAGGTTTCGGACGATATTAAATAAAATTCCATACAAGACTAGTAGTCTCCATAAATATCTCCTCCTAGTGAGATTCATTCCAATTTTAACTAATGCCATCAAGATAAGCCAACGATAATTAATCTTACTTTTTACAGGTATATCTATATTTAGAATGTTATGTACTTCTTTAAATAACGAGTACGTGGTATAAAAGTAATTGTAGAAATAAGAAAAAATTTTTTGCGAATTCATAATATCGCTTTCTGAAATTTCATCGTAGAAAATATATTTTTTCTCCTTCATCTTCTGAAGTATTTTATTAACTTCTCTGTTTCTAACAATAATTAGAGAAGTCCCTTTCTTATCCCCCTTGAATTTATCCAGCCAAGCATCACCAACCGATATATCAGCATAAGAGGAAAACCTGTCAACGCATAGCAGACACCTTTTTTGAGCAAATATTGGGAAAAAACAGAGGCTATGATAGGCTTTAGCTATAAAATTCTTTGGTCTTCTATGAATTAAGATCCTTTTCCCCGTCTTATAAATTAACACATTGTAACCAGGCCAACCGATACCGCGATATATAGATACTAGATTTTCAACGCCTATGTTATATGCGTATAAAAGATACTTATGGGAGTTAATGTTCGGAGTACCGCCACAGAATAAACCCACTTTAATAAAGATTTTTTTATGTAATTCTCTGTGAAAAATACTAAGTTTACTTATAGCATATATTTGACAGGGAGTGCCGACTATTGCGAACTTTCCCTCCATAGCCAAAAGCTTCTTCAATATCTTATTCATAGATGTTGGAAAATATCTTGTACCTGCCAGCTCGTAAATATCATGAATTGCCGTTGTAATAAATGGCTCGTAGATAAACGGAGAACCGGATGTGGGCTTTATTAAAATAACCCCATCGACAAGTTTATTCTCTAATAAATATTTAAACAAACTGCTTACAATTCCTCCAGATGATGCTTTATAACGTAATTTATCATCTAATGAAAAGCCATAGTAAAGTGCTACATAATCTCCCAACAACTTGTTTCTCGACGAAACGGAGGAACGCGTCTTTATATCTAAACTGGGGCAAATCTTTAGACATAAACCACAATTAGTACATTTTGTGCTATCTACTTCTGCAAACAGTATTCCTTTTTCATCGTCAATATTTATGTCAATGGCATTATTTGGACAAATGGAGAAACACGTACCGCATCCGTTACATAATTCTAATTTGACTATATCGCTAACGTTTCTCATATATCTCTTTTCTCAGTATTTCTTTGAATAATTGTGAAGACTCTTTTAATTTACTCATTTTATCCTCGATTTTCTTCACAATAATATTTCTTTCACGCAACAACAAATCAATTTTGTTGATCAATTCTTCTTCTCTCAAATCTTCGTAATTTATTACAAAATTTTTAAGACCAAACAGCTCCATTGCTTCAGAGTATTTATTTGCCCAAGCAATTACTATTGGAGGCACTCGCATTTTTAAAGCAGAAATCATACAATGATATCGTGAAGTGATGACGAAATCACATAACGCTATAAGAGCCTTTATCTCGTTTGCTGTTAATTCATCTGGGACAGTTATAACCTTTTCCCTATTTTTGACTTTTTTATATAATAAATCGCATATTAACTTATCATCCGGCATTTTTGTATTTCCCCGAATTTCATGCGCTATAAGAAAAACATTATAACCTAAATGCGTTGTTAAGTAATCTATAATGTTTATCATTATTCTTAATATTCTCGCTCCAAGCCACCTATATATGTGTATATTCGGCGATATTGCAACATATTTGTTAGAAGGTGAAGTGTGAAGACGCGTGTAGACTTTATTCCTATACTGTTCATCGGGATCTTCGTAAGAAAATGCTAAATCTGGAACAAAAATTACATTGTTATTACGAATACCAATTTCTCGTAAGAACTTAATAGACATTACGCCCCTAGGCATAATGTATGTAGCTGCATCAAGCCCTATTCTTGCAAGAATTCTTATGAACGGATTACTGGACGGACCATATGATTGCGGTAAACAGAAGTACTTCTTTCCAAGTAATTTGGCACATATCATTCTGAGTGCAGAGCGAACAGCACTATATATCCCAAAGTTATCTGTAAAGGATACTCCTGCAATTTCGAGAATAACATCAATATCTGCATAAATCCTTAGTAAAGTCCTAAAGGGGATACGGATATGTTCAATATTTAAACGTCTACATATTAAAAGTAGCGCTATTGCAAAAAAATCGTGTATTATGTTTAAATATTTGAAAAGCTTTCCATTTTTTAAATGTCCACAAACTTTTATATCATAAGGATTTCCTACGGCCCTTAAGAAATTAGTATCATATTCCTTATATGACGATAAGAGAAGAATTTGACATTCGCTATCTAACTCTCTAATCTTTTTACATGCTTCAAAAACCATAGCTTCCCCTCCGCGGCTTCTTAAAGACACACCTATTATCAGATATCTCATTTTTGAAATCACTTTTGTTTTTTAACTATCACCACGTAATGGTAACTTAAATCGCAAAAAATTTTTTTAATCTTATAAAAACTACCAAACCTTCTTTTTTTAACCGTTAATCCTGAAACACTGACATTATGCGTCGATCGGGTTTTCGTAGAACTTCTCTTAAGAGTTTTCCTAATAAGAGAAAGAAGAAGGGCATACAGTCTGAAGAAGAAGTTATAATAATATCCATATAGATCAACTAGGTAAAAAAGATCCTTTATGAGGCTTTTTATTGAATTTGTTGTATAATAGTGATAATGAGGAACATTAAATTCGGGAAACCGGTATATTCCACAACGAATTTCAATTTCTCTTAAAAGTCTAAATATGGATTTACCAGTAGGCACCGTAAAAAGAAGCACTCCATTTCTCTTTAAAATTCTGTGAAATTCTTTGAGAGTGTTTTTATCATCCTTGATAAGTTGAAGAGTAGATAGACAAAATATGAAATCAAATATTTCTTTTCTAAAAGGCATATTTTCAATAGAAGCTGCTATAAAGTTATGTTTTTTATGATTTTTCAAGCGTTCGGGTATAACTATATCTATTGGTATTATTTCAAGCTTGGGCTTAAAGTATTTAAGCAAAACCGTATAGGTAAGTTGCCCACATCCAGCGTCTAATACTAATCCTTTCGATGGAGCATGTCTTAATAGAGAATTTAATGGTTCTTCCATTTTAGCAACTCTTTAGTTACTTAATGAATCAATCTTGACAATTTATAAGTACCTTCTATCGAGAACGTTATTTATCATCCTCCAACAATAATAAGCTTGAATAGACATCATAAACAACTATGCTAATTCATGAAGAGTTTATTGCATTTAAATTAGTCACTATAGTAACTCCTTAGATTGACTTGGCTTACTCCCAACCAAAAAAGGTATTGAGGTTCCTTAAGCCATTTTTTAATTT
>CAZTSG010000008.1:0-38081 GCA_964616835.1 uncultured Nitrososphaerota archaeon
CTCTCGTAGAAACCGTAATCAGAAGCATAGAGGGGAAAGCGAAATAATCAGTTATTTTTTTATTTAACGAGCTTATAATCTACCAAAAATTTTAAAGCATTTTTACGAAACGGAATCAAACATGAGGAAAAAACACGTTTCGATATTCACTTTGGTTATTGTTTTAGGACTGGCTGTCAGCCTATATTTTTACACATGGATTAGAAAACCGGTTGGAAACAGGTTGGAGGGAATTAGAGCCTTAGTCATAATCGCTGAAGGTTTTGATTATACAGAATATACGGGAGTCGTCAGCTATCTTAAGAAAGAAGGAGCAGAAGTAGATACAGCAAGCTTTACGGTCAAGAGGATTGAGGGTCACGGTGGTAGCTGCGTACCTGATACTACGTTTAACGAAATAAATGTTTCTCATTATCACGTTATTTTCATTCCCGGGGGCGATGGCCCGTATAATATTATTCGCCACGAGAATAATCAGACGGTTTTCAAAATATTGACTGAAGGATTCCAGCAAGGAAAGATTATTGCAGCAATATGTCATGGCCCCTGGGTTCTTGCAGCAGCTGATCTAGTTAATGGGATCAACGTTACCTGCTGGCCTGACCAAGAGATGATAGAAGACCTGAAGGCTCATGGAGCTTTAGTGGATACTCGAAAAAGTGTAGTAAGAGACGGAAATATCGTCACAGCCAATGGACCTGCAGCCATAAACCCGTTCGCGGAAGAAATAGTGTCGGTAGCAGTTGAAAAATACAAAAGTGTTGCGCCCTACTCAAATGGTTTACAGAGGTTAATTATGGGATCTCGGTTTAGTTAGATGCTAGGCGAGAATAAACAATTACGACAGATAAAGCTTTACTGTAAAAGCGAGCAATATGTGCGTCCTGATTATAATGATGACAGTAATACTCTTTTTAAGACTTAGAAATCTTTTACTTCCATATTTTCAACACTATCAGAAATATATTAGGTAGGTTACTAAAATGAACCACACGAGTAAACTTACTATAATAATGCTATTAGACAGTGCTGTTCTCATGATCCCATTTCCTCTACTCGTCTTTGAGATTAGTATAAACTCTAGAACTATTAGAGTTACGAGTGGTATTGTAAACGGTAAGAGGTTATTGGAATAAGGAGAGTGAAAAGTGTAAAGTGAGTAGGATATCAGTATGAGCGTCGAGAATATTGTAATCGCCTGATCTATAAGGTTTATAGAGTATTGTTTAAGAGTTCTTCGATGAAGCTCAGGTCTATCCAGAATAATTGCTTCCTCTCTTCTCTTAACTAGTGCAAGAAGCATAGAAACATAGAAAACTCCCATTAGTAACCAAGGTGAGAGGACTACGTTGACTAAGCAGCATCCTGCTAGAGTCCTGAAAACATAGTTTAAGGATATGCTGATAAGGTCAAGCCAGATTATGTTTCTCAAGAAAAAAGAATATGCAATCGAGTTCAGAAATAAAAGTAGGCAGATTATCAAGAAACCGATTCCCATCCAGTAGGAGATTATTGATGAAAATACTAACAGCGTTGTGGAGAATAATAATGCTGAAGACTTCCTTATCTTGCCACTCGCAATAGGTCGATTCTTCTTGCGAGGATGAAAAGCATCAAAGCCCGCGTCCTTAATGTCGTTAATTATGTAACAGGCACTGGAGTTTAAGAAGAGTACTGTAAAGCCCAGCATGATGTTTGGATAATAATTAAGATCGAGAAGCTTCTTGCTGAAGAATGGTGCTAAAAGTATTAAAAGGTTTTTATACGATTCTTGAACTCTGAGCTCCATCAGGTAATATTTTAAATTCATTTTTTCTTAAACCGCTGTATAACAGTTATGAGAATGCTTAGGGTTATTAACAGTAAGAATATGAGCCAAGCAACTTGGGATATAATGCTGCCCACGGTTTGGATTTTGAAGATAAGCACTACCTTATTAAAGCCTGGTTGAAGCTTAATTTTAATAAAAGGAATCCTAAGATTATAGACTGTTGGAACATAATCCTGCCAGTTAACTATCACGCTAGGTATGTTGGGGTAATGCGTGTCTAATCGAACAGCTTCATCATTAACGATTGCTGTGAAGCCTGGGAAATTCACTTGCCTAATTATCAGGCTGGATTCGTTGCTGGAAACGCCGGACACAATCACCTCAATTCTGCTTATTGTGAAATTAACATGTTCCACCGTGCCCTCGCCCTCGATAGAAACTATTTTTGAAGACGGGTTTTTCTCGAAAACTGCGTATAGCCCATTGTAGTATTCAAGCCTAAAATCGCTGGAAGAGTTTAAAGCATTGATCAAGATGGAGTCGTGTAGTGCGATATAACCTATTCCAAGCTCATCCATAAGCCTTGGAATAATACTACTATCCTTTAACAATTCGTACTTCTTAAGGCCCAAGATATAGTCCCCCTCAGAATTGGCATATGGATTAGTTATATAGTTGGTTCCGAAACAACCTCCTACAACAGGCTTAAGCATCAGAGATGCTGTATAAACATAGTGGGAGTTCTCTAGAACTCCTTCTTTATCGAAATCAACCGTGTCTTGAAACAGTATGTAAGTATTCTCCGGCACGTTGTTCTTAACCCAGTTGATAAGCTCATCTATCTTTCTGAAGCCTGCGTGGTCAGAGGTCAGCTTAAACACTTTTTCCTTAGACCAGGGATAGTAGAGGTCGGTAGTCTGTACTTGAGCAGTTATGGAGGCGTTTACTATTAGGAAAGCTAATAATCCTACTAACATCATTGGGATCGTTGAAAACCTCTTCATCCTACCGGATAAGGAATATAGTTTTCTAGAGAGGCTTGAGAAACCGATTGCTGATAGGCAAAGTATTAACATCCTACTCGGGGCGCCGAACTTGGAATAACCGAAGTTTCTAGCGAAGGGAATTATACTTAGAAGGTCTAGTTTCATCGGACCGAAGTATACAAGATAAGTCTCCGGACCTGTTGCTAGAAAGCTGAAAATAGATATTGAAGCCAGCAAAAAGGATACGGGATAGTTTTTAGACGAGAGGAAAAGCACAAGTGACGCAACGAAGGTAAGTATAAGTCTTAGTCCAACGTTGCTGTCATAAAGATTAACCAAGCTGACAAATTGCAATATGAGTATTGTGCTGCATGAGGCTAAGGATGAGAAGGAAGGTTTTTCCTCTACTAGAGCCGGCGAGAACGCGCCAATAATGTAGAATATTAACAAGTACCAAGGCATGCTGGTAAAGATCTCTTGAAGAACAGATGGTCCCCATGCCCATGTGATTGCTGGAAAACTGTGATACTTATCTAAAGTCTGCAATAAGGGGATTATCCAGAAGAGAGTCATCCCCAAGGAAAGCATGCCTACGGAGACAAGCTTTAAGAAGCAGGAGGCCTCCTTTTTCAGAACAGGCTTGAGACTTTTTCCAGATTCTTCGAAAACACTCAATACTAGCTCAATTGAAGTGAAAAACCAGATAAGGATTGCTGCAAATGCTGCGAAAACTCCCATCATCACATGAGTTAAGACTGTCATTGAGAAGAATAAAGAGCAAACTCCTGTTAAGAACAACACTCCTCTTAAAGACCTTGACTTAAAATTGTAGATTAGTAAAGCTATGCTGAAGAATGCGAAAATTAAACCAAGCCTCTCCGGCACCATGCCTATATAATACATCTGTTTTAATCCTGCATCAAGCCACTCTTTCTCTTCTATAAATGTAGTAATGGAGAGAAGAGAAGCAATTACGGCAGCAATCTTGTCACCTGTCAGAGCATAGATAAACACGAATACTGCAGGAGCCATCAGAAAATAAGTAAGGAAAAAAGCGATTTTATATACTAACTGAAAATCCAATGATCCTAGGAACAAGTAGTATATGGAAGAAACGAAAATATTCATTCCGGGATTATAATACTGGTTGAAAACCCAGCCGAATTGATTAAACGGATCCCAACCTAGAATATCTAGTTTTGGAAGCATGTGTATTGCTGTGAGATATGAGTGAACATAGTGTATAGGATTATCGCCTCCAGGAATCATGCCTTCAAGGAATATTGTTTTTACAGATAAAAATGTGTAAATAAGTAGAATTATCAAAGAAAGGTAGTGAAAATTATCCTTCATCCCTTTTTCAATCCTTCGGGACAGTTTTTCAACCATTCTTCTTCTCTAAGGAAAAGAGCCGTTTTTATAAATGTTGTTTTGGTCGCTAGCGGAGTTCAACAAAACTTATATGCACACATTCCCTAATCGGATTAAAGGATGGTGTTGAAAAGAAGCATTGAACTTCCACTAACCCTGATTTCAATATCGATTTTACTGGCTGCTTTAATCATACCCGCTTTAAGAACTTTTTCTAAGGAACCTTATGAAAACTTTTTAAATGAAGTTACTCAACACTTTTCGCCTTTTGATTACTTTTACTTTTCCAGAGAAAGGCTTGCCGGAGAATTTAGATATAGGGTTGACTCCTTTAAAAATGGAAACATTAACACTTATTATAGTGCTCTTTACAACGATAGTTCATGGAGTAAAACCAACGTGCCCTTCCTGCTTAAAGCAACGCGTTTAAACAATTCCATATGGGTTAGAAAATCGTTTAAAGTACCCACTGCAATGAAGAGACAAAGGTTAAGGCTCGTTTTCTCCGGGGTCTGGGGTATTGTAAAAGTGTGGCTTAATGGGATATATTTGGGAGAGCACTCTAGCTATTTCTCCCCCTTTTTCTTCGATGTGGATGACGCTATCAATAGAGAGGGAAACAATATTTTAACAATGTACATAGAGTCTCCTATTCAAGATTCCTTCGAATCCAGAACATATCCAGTAGGCATATACTCTTTCTCAGAAATATTTCCAAATACGCACGATGCTTACGTTGGAGTGTGGAAGGATATTGTGCTTGTTGGAACTGCAGACCCTGTCGTGAACCTTGTCCTAGTCGATGTTGAAAAGTATTCGAATCCTGCTTTAGTCAAGTTTAGGATCCTGATTCAGAGCAAAAGTGATTTTGAAGAGAATCTGGACATTAAGCTGAGGATAAAGAGGCTGAACTCAAGCAGTCCGGAAATAGAACAATCCTTCACCATGAGGCTTTCTCCGAAGGAAACTGTATGGAGTACACTGGATGCTTCAATACCTGATCCCGCCTACTGGTTTCCATGGGATGTTGAAGACCCTGCTGTTTATCTTGCTAATATTAGCCTGTATCAAAATAACCAGTACGCTGGTTCTATCAAAACCATTTTTGGAATAAGACTTTTAGAAGGAGGTTTTTCAAGGGAAAAATCGTATATTAAAGTTAACGGTGCCAGTATTTTTCTAAGGGGAGGAGCATATTTTTCCAGGGTAGACTCGCTACTGGAAACTCAGAAAGCATCCGGAACTGTAAGACTTCTAAAGAACGCAAATATCAACTTCTTAAGGTCTTTTGCACACGTTGAACCCAAGGAATTCTATGAATCAACATCTGTAGAAGGCTTACTTGTCCAATTAGATTTTCCACTAATAGGATCCTACCCTGCTCTAGACCGTTATAAAAAATATTCTGACTCTGTTAAGAAGCAGCTTGTTGAAATGATATTGCTAACATACAATTATCCTTCGGTAGTAATTATCTGCCCCCATACTTTACCCGGTTGGCTTAACGAGAAATCGCCTTATTATGGCTACGGGGTCAACCTTTACTTAGATTATGAGCTTAGCATTCTGGCTAAAGACCTGAATAAGAACATTATAGTCCTACCCTATTCTGGAGATTATGATAAGTATCTTGACTACGGCTGGGGCACTGGCAGTTGGACAGACTATATCTCGTACAGAAGCACCTTCCCGAATATAATTAGTCCAATTGGACTTCCCAGTTCAAACTCGCCTTTCTGGAATAACGTGTCAACGTCGTACTTTTGGCAGGTTGCTCAAACTTTTAAGGATAAGGGTTTCAACAGAGCTATTCCGACTGGTTTAACGAGGCCTGACGACTTACTTAGCCTGATCGACCTTAGTCAAAAATATCAATCGGTTGTTTTAAGACACGCGATAGATAGGGCTAGAATGCTTAAGAATAATTTTTCGATAGGAGTGAGTATCCTCCCGCTCACAGACTACTTGCCTCAGGCCAGCGGCTCGATAATAGATTACTACGGGGTTGAAAAGAATGCGTACAATGAGTTGAAGAATGCGTTCAACCCTGTTCACGTTATAATATCCATAGATGGCGACTACCGTAGTAATCTTACATCTTTATGTTTTAACCCTGGGGCTACGGTTAGGATTAGTCTTTGGATTGTAAACGATGTTTTTAAAGATCCTTTGAGTGTTGTTTTGAACTGGACCCTAAGCGATTTAACCTCCGGTAAGGTTTTGTACGAAAGGGAGGTTGAATTAAACCTGCCATCTCCATCTTCTGGTGCTATGTCTATCGAAAAATATGTTTTCGAAGTACCTTATTACACGGATGCAGAGCACGTGTTCGAGGTTTCAACAAAGTTAAGTCTTATCGACGGAAGAGTGATAGATAGTAATTCTAAGCAGTTCATTGTTAAGCCAGCATCATTATTAAAAATCTCATTAAATCCGAAGCCAGAGGAGCCTCAGCTTTTCCTAGTGTTTGTAAACGAAAGCTATATTTTCACTAGAGTGCTGGATGAGACTATCTTAGGAGTACCGTCTAATGCGGAAGTAACAATAGTAGGCCCGTCCTTAAACAAGAGAGAAGTATACGTTCCTCAAAAAATTTCCGTAGGAAGACTATCCTTAGGAGAAAAAAGAAACATTACGATTACACTATGTCCTGGTGCCGTTGCAAGAGTCCTGGCAGCAGTTCCCTCCCTTTCTACGTTAAAAATCCCGCTTCAAGAGACAAGAATCCTTATGCTTAATAAAACCCAGGGACAATTAATACTAAAATATTCTTCAGAAAACCTGTCGCTTCTTAATCTTCTAAACATCACTGGAAACATTGTTGTAGTTCCAGCTGATACTCCACTATATTTACTGGTTTCCACGTTCGTAGAGGGTAAGAAAAACGTGGTTGAAATAGGTAGTGTTGAACAGCCAGTTAAACTGTCTAGAAATAGTGAAACCATTCTGGATCAACCGGCTCTTACACAAGTCAGATCAAACCAGCCTTTTGTTAACAGGTCTATAGAATTGGCAATGAAGATGGTGGAAGAAGCAAGAAGCCTAGGGTTTTACATAGGTCTAGAAGTCTATAGGCTAAATCAGATAATTGCCCTAGGAGCAGAATCCCTGAATGCTTCAGACCCTCTTCAGATACTGGCTCATCAACAAGAAGCTGTTGTAACCGGCGAAGAAGTAACTAGAAGTATTCAAAGGATTTTGAAAGAAGCCTATACTAACGAGGCTCTTGTTTTCACAATAGTCGTAGCTTTATCCTTAGCGATTGGCGCAATATTTATTGAGAAAAAAGAGCAATACGCAACTTTTACGATAATCAGTTTCTTAATACTTATGACAATATCCTACCATACTTTCCCAGGTTTTTCGAAGACTTCCACTCAAGAACTAATGATTGGAGTATATTTGGCAATGTTCATAATACTTGCGGTTTTCCTAGCACCTTATTTCCTCGGAGAGGTAAAGAGCGAGAAGGGCGTTTCATTAATACCCGCATTAATGGTTGCAATATCATACTCTGTTGGAAATCTGAAGAGAAGGAGACTTAGAACATTACTAACACTGATTTCCATAGTAACGATGGCTATTGCAATGTCGACGTTGACTTCAATGAGAGCATCTCTCGCGACAAATGTGCTTACGGTTGCGAAAACATGGCCATCTGATAAACCATCTATATCCATTGTAAGCAAACCGTCTGAATTCCTTACTACTGAGGATTTAATTTTCATAGGATCGCAGAAGGAGATATTGTCACTAGATTACAAGGTAGTGAGCCCAACATCTTATGGGGCTATAGACTATGTAGGTGAAGTACCTATATATGGTATTAGGAGTATATCAACGGGCGACCCTTCTTTTCATTTTATTAAAAACATCACATATCCGGGGGGTGCGATGAATAGGCTTTTCAACAGCAGCAATACTGTGCTCGTAAGCAAGCATTTAGCAAAAAGCCTAGAAATAGACGTTGGTAATGTAATATATTTCAGAGGGTTAAGACTGACAGTAGTAGGAATATTTGATGGCGATTTGATTAGGGAAATAAAGGAACCTGATGGCAGCGAGTTCCCGCCTTTTTATGTTCCCCCGAGTTCGCAATTAGGGGCCCAACCAGTTCCAGGAAACAACCTTCTGATTGCAAGTGTACAAACCTCTCAAAAATTAGGCGGAGGTATCTCCGCAGTCTACTGTCTGTTTAACAATAGTGTGCAGGCAAAGGAAGCTTCTAAACGCTTAGCGTCTTTAGGAGGCTACTTCGTAGCAACCCTGCCCAGCTCCGAGAGTCTGACATATTACTTTAGAGGAGGCTATGTAGAAATCTTTGGCACTCTGATAGTTTTCCCAATTGTAATAACGGTTTTGAACATTGCAATAATGTTCTACACTCTGATTTACGAAAGGAGAAACGAAATATTCGTGTTTTCATCTGTCGGTTTAAACCCCACTCACATCTCCAGTCTTTTCATCGTTGAAGCAGGAGTCTTAGGCTTCATAGGAGGCGGAATCGGTTACATATTAAGCATGGTCATGTTCAGATTACTGGATATTCTGAATATCGTTCTCCCCGTTAATGTAAAGACCTCTCCTATCGACATGCTTTCCCTAATAGCAATCGCATCGCTAACCGCCATATTTGCCTCGGTGCCTCCTGCCCTAAAGGCTGCAAGAATAACAACCCCCTCTCTCTTGAGGAAATGGAAGATTGAGGAAAAAGTAGCCCGCGGAGAGACTTGGAAAATAAGAGTTCCTCTTAGGATTCCTTCGGAAAAGGTTGAAATGTTCGTTAACTATCTTTATGAAAGACTTCCCCAAAGCAGTACTGTAATAGAACTTGTAATATCCGATGTTAAACGTGAAGAAAAAATTGATGAGAACGGTAATAAATTATATCTTATAAACTTCAATTATGGTAGAGGAGGGAACAGGCCGTTCAATGCCTATACTACAATTGAAATAAGAAGAGATATTGAGGATTATGTGGTGCATGTGCATACATCGCCAAAATCCGTATACGCGTCCCTGATTGAAACGAATGTTCACGAAGTTGTGACTCATGTCAGAAAACTGGTCTTAGAATGGTCTGCCTTAAAGTTTAGTTTAGCAATAGCAATCGGAGAATCTGTAGAAAACGTCTTTAATATTACTAAAAAGTATCGTCCTCAACTTCTGGCAGTATATTCAAGAAAGGATTTAGGAGATAAGTTGAAGGAGCTTCGTAGAAGGCTTAGGTTCGAAGGAATATGGCCTCCAGCCATTGAAGTTAGAAAACTTGATTTCAGAGACGTAAGCATGCTTGTTGATAGGCTTTGCGAAGATATTAGGTCTGTTGATGCTGTTTGCCTAGATTCTGATGACGGAATATTGAGTTCAGCGCTTCTAATAGCTGCAATCCGACTGGATAAAAATATCGTTACTATAGATCCTCAAGGCAATATACGCGAGTTTCCCGCGAGAAAATTCGTGGAAAACCTATAGCGATTAAAATTGCAATATCTTAATGCAACAGGCTGTAAATGCCAGATTATATGAGTAGAGTTATAAGTGTCTTAGGCGATATTCCTCCGGAAGAATTTGGCCCAACACTAGTACACGAGCGCATTCTTGTAGATTTTACCCCCACCGATGAGTTGAACAGGATCAAATACGATCCTAACGAAGTTTTTGAATTTATGCTGCCCTATCTAATTGAAATAAGAAGATTAGGAATAAAAGGCTTTGTCGAGTGTTCAACAGATGGGCTTGCAGAGAAATGGATTGGTGAAATTGAAAAGGAATAGAAGGAACAGGGGTTAAAGCAGGCTTCGTTAAAATCGCTGTAGAGCCTAAAAAATGAGACCAATCTATGAGAAAACCGTAAGAGCTGTTGCTCGCTGCAGTCTCTCCACGGGAGTTGTCATAGCATGCCACATGGAAAGCAGCAAGACAGCAATGCTTGTACTCGATATTCTTGAAGAAGAAGGGTTGGAAGGCAGTAAGTTGATATTTGTCCATGCTGGTTCTGAAGAAATTTTAGAATACCATTTAAAAGCTGCCAGAAGAGGAGCATGGATAGAGTATGATCATATAAGCCAACAAACCGTCTATAGGACTTTAAAGCTAATTAAATTTATGGTTGAAAATGGTTTTGAAAATCAATTATTATCTCAAGACTCTGGATGGTGTTCTATAGGCAAGGCTCGTGGCGGAACTATTAGAGGCTACGAGTATCCTGTAAAAATTTTTCTTCCACTAATGCAAAAAAGGGGTTTAATCAAGACCTCATAAATAAGATTGTTAAGAATAATTCTGCAAGCGCATTTCAGATAAAGTAAAACCATATTCCGTGAAAACTTTTTAAGAATAGGTTGAAGGGTTAAAGAGCAATGCTTAGCATCGGATACCAACTGCTCATTATATGTTTCGCTGTTTCCAATTCATTGATTGGTAGCGTTTTCCAACACAATATTCTTGAAACATTTTTTCTAAGCATTGTACAGGGGTTAACGGAATGGTTTCCGATTTCAAGCTCTGGACACTTAGTTTTCTTCCAAGAGTTGCTTAACGTTAAGGTTTCAGTTGCGTTTGATATCATGCTTCACACAGGTTCTCTTGCGGGAGTAGTCTTTTTCATTAGGAATGACTTATACGCTCTGCTTAAAACACTTTTTAAACTAAACTTTTCCAGTAATGAGGGGATGATGTTAAAATACTTAATGCTCGGCACGATTCCTATTGTAATGCTAAGCTTATTGCTTAAGGGCTTTCTAGAAATTATTTTTACAAGCCTTCTTTCAACAGGCGTAGCCATGTTGATTAGTGGCATAATCCTGTACTTGACGAAATACTCTAAGCCTAAGAGTAAGTTGAACACATCTAAAGCATTGCTGATAGGGTTTGCACAGGCATTCGCAATCCTACCGGGCATTTCTAGAATGGGAATAACGGTTTCAACAGCCTTAATCTCAGGTTTAGAATATGATGAAGCATACAGGTTTTCTCTGTTATTGTCCGTTTTAAGCATTACAGGGGGGTGCATTTTTAAACTTAGCGATATTTCCTTTGAAAGAGAATTTTCAGACATTATTCTCGGTGTTATAATTACTGCTACGGTAAGCGTTTTGGTTTTAAGGTTTTTGAAAAAACATGTCATTGGAAAAAGTTTTTATAGATTTGCGTACTATTGCCTAACTACAGGAATAGTGATTCTGCTTCTGGGAGTTCTGAAATCGTTGTGAAAAAATGAAACCATAGATACTGTATTTTCGAAGAAACATCATCCAGGGTATACTTTACTGAGCGACCCTGATCTTGAGGGGGTCTTTACTGCTGCAATCTTAGCAAGGGTTTTAAAGCAGATATTTCAAGAATTCAAATTCTGAAGGATAAGGGATATGACGTAATTGTCATTAATGTTTCGTGTACACTTAGCCTAGATGAAAATGATTGAGAAAACTATGCAGATAGATATCTTACTAAGTTGTGAAAATCATAAATGTAAACACCGGCTTGGATTGCTCGCTTGCTCTTTTCATGGTCGAAAAAGGTCTTTCTCTATCAATTTTTAAAAAGTCGAGGATAACTGATTACGTTCTCTCAGGGTCTTTTAAAGGATTGGTACAGTTCTTCGAGTTAGATAGGAGCTCGCTTGCAAAAATGGTGATTAAAAGCATAGAAGAGAAAGCAAAATAATCAACCCTCTACTTTTTAATTGCCATATTCAAGAATATTATTGAAACTACTTGCATGGCTATTGAATATACTGTTGCAGTAAAGATCGCGATGTTAATGTCGATGAAGAACCCGTAGACGAATCCTCCTATGAGCATACCCAACCCGTACGCCGTGTTGAATATTCCATACCCTGTCCCCCTCTTCTCCAAACTTACCAGATCCGATACAGCAGCGCGATAAACAGATTCCTGCATTCCGAGAACGGTTCCGAAGAATGCTGAAGCCAATGCTAAGAGCAATAGGCTTGGAGGAAGTAAAGTCAAAACGGACGGGATTACTGAGAATAGGAACGGTAACACAAGTATTTTCAAACCATGCTTATCATACAAAGATCCCGCTATTATGGCGATAAACGCGTCGACTGCTTGAACCAGCATGTAAAGAAGCGGAACAATCCATTGCTGCTCCTGAGGATTGAGCAATACCGATGCCTTATACTGTATGAGATAGACTGGAATTAACCCCAGAGTATTGAGGAAAACGGCAACGATGTAAGATTTAAACCTCGGATCCCAAGCCTTTTCAGATCTTCTTACATAAGGCTTCTCTATACTTATTTCCTTCCTTGTCTTAGCAAAGGTATAGAATAATACTACCATAAGAAGAGCATAAGGTATTAGCATCAGGATGAAAGATATCTGATAATTGTTTAACGTATACAGCATGGATAACGACATTAATAATGGACCTAAGATGGCTCCAATCTGGTCAAGGAACTCGTGGAAACCGAAAACCCTTCCCGTTGCCTTACCCTTACCGACTATGGAGAGTAGAGTATCTCTCGAAGGCGTTCTGACGGCTTTCCCAATTCTTTCAAGAATGACGAGAAAAACAGCTGTTACCCAAATGCTACTCAGAGACATTAGTGGTATTGCTATTAGGAGTCCGTATCCTATGAAGATGAATGCCCAATATAATCCAGTCCTGTCTGCAATATGACCGCTCACAATCCTCAAGAAATAGCCTAGAAATTCTCCTAGTCCTCCAACAAGTCCAACAACGAGAGCCGAGGCTCCTAGAAACTGTAGATAATCGGGTATTAAACCTCTTGCACCCTCATATATTATGTCGCCGATAAGGCTGACAATGCCGAAAAGAAGAACTATCCCATATACGCTTTTAGACAATCTTAATAGTACTGTGTCTTTTCAAATTTTAAAAACGTTTTGTTAGAACTGCATGGGATAAAAGTTCTCATCTATTCCGCTTCTTAACAATAATAATGTCTTTGGCAGAATTCTTAAAGAGAGTTGCTACAAAGATTAATAAACCAAGCGGAGGATGATAGGTGACTTTCAAGTCAGAGCGAAAAACAAAGCCACTGTTAACGCTAACGAAAACTGAGACTACAAACCAATCCATGAAGAAACAATCTAGGAGCATTAAACCAAAATAAAAAGATTAGTATAAGAAAGTTACCCAAGCACCAGTAACGTGACGTAAACATACCAAAATGTGTTTAAAGAGTCATTATCAGGTCCGTACATGCTTTTGAACAATCTTCTCTCCTAAAAGTTTATATAGTTTACGTTCTTTTTACCCGATTCGGTGTGAATATTGAAAAACCCGTTTGCTCACCCCTTCGTAATATTCCTTATCAAGAAAATTATCTTCTATGCCATCGTGATGTTCGTTGCGGTTACTTTCGTGTTCTTCATACCCCGGCTTATCCCCGGCAATCCTGTTGAACGCCTACTTCCTCGAGGACAAACTACCCCAGGAATAGACTGGGATAAAATAAGAGAGAATATGATGAGATACTATGGCTTTGATAAGCCTTTGCAAGAACAATATATACTTTTCTGGCAGAACCTTTTAAGAGGAGATCTAGGTGTATCAATAAGTTTATTCCCCGGAAATTCTGTTGCCAGTATTGTAGGAAGCAGAATACCTT
This sequence comes from uncultured Nitrososphaerota archaeon, assembly GCA_964616835.1. GTDB lineage: Archaea > Thermoproteota > EX4484-205 > EX4484-205 > JAAOZP01 > JAAOZP01. The sequence continues at coordinate 13,733 of CAZTSG010000008.1, forward strand.
ATACTCTTGAGCTAGCGGTACCAGTGCTTATAATCAGCTTTCTCCTAGGAAACTGGATTGGTGCAAAAGCCGCGTACATAGGAGGCAAGTTGAGCGATTTAGTATATTTCTTCTCCGTCTTCTCAAACAGGCTGCCAAGCTTCTGGTTTGGAATGGTCCTCGTATACCTGTTAGCAATACGGTTTCCAATATTTCCCCCCTACGGATACCAAACTTTGGAGATTCGTCCAATGCTCTGGTGGGACATTAGTACTTGGAATCTTACTGCCTTTCTAGATAAGCTTCGCTACTTCTGTCTGCCGTTTCTCTCGCTTTTCATAGTTTACTTAGGAGGATGGGCCACGGGCATGAGGTCGATGGTTATCCACGAGCTTGAATCTGGATACATAAGGTACGCAGAAGCACTAGGCTTTAGGAAAAACAAAGTACAATCCTATGCGCAAAGAAACGCTATACTCCCGCAGTTTACGGGTCTAAACCTATATTTTAACGCTCTAATTGGTGAGACGACAGTGATTGAGATGGTCTTCGGATGGCCAGGAGTAGGAAGGCTTATGTACCAATCGGTAGTCAGCGGCCCAGATTATTCAGTAATATTCGGATCGTTTCTAGTAATAATGATCGTAGTGGTTATCGGCAACTTTATAATAGACGTCTTCTACGGGCTTGTGGATCCAAGGATAAGAATCGGAGGTAGAGCATGATGAAGATAGGGAGAGAGTATTTTAAACGGGCGGCAGGAATATGGTCGCTGCTCATTACTAACCTAAAATTTAAAATCGGCTTCTTCATTGTAGCAACGATAGCTCTGCTCGGAATAGTAGGTCCATTTATAACTCCCGACCCGCTGACCTACCACTGGGACGAGAGTGGCCTCCCTCCATTAACCCGCGGACACTTGCTCGGCACAACCGCTCCATGGGGGCAGGATGTGTTTGCCCAATTGTGCACGGGCATCCGTAACTCGTTATTCGTTGGAATTCTTGGCGGCGGCATAGGAACCCTGATCGCTGTCTTGGTGGGAACTATAGGCCCGTATAAGGGAGGTATAGCAGATGATATTGCCAACTTTATCACAAACATCGTTATGGTTTTTCCAGTGTACCCTGCGCTACTAGTCCTCTCAGCAGCTGTTCCAAAGGAGGGAAGGTCAGTCCTACTTGTCGCTACATTAATAGCCTTGACCTCATGGCCGTGGGCGGCGAGAACAATAAGGTCTCAAGTACTCAGCTTAAAGGAGAGGGAGTTCGTGAATCTCGCCAAACTCTCCGGGATGCCTGGTAGAACCATAGTGTTGCGAGAAGTTCTGCCCAATATGATGGCTTACGTCACAATGGTATTCGTACTGTTAATGGGTGGAGCAATGCTGGCTGAGACGGGGATCAGCCTTCTCGGCGTCGGTCCAATACCGCAATTCCACATCACGCTCGGAAGTATGCTTTACAACTGTATGACCAATCCAGTAGCATCTTGGAGAGACATGTGGTGGTGGTACATACCACCGGGGGTTGTATTAACAATAATCCTGTCAGCAATATTCGTGATGCACGCCGGCATGGATGAGGTATTCAATCCCAAATTGCGTAGGATGTGATGAAAAATGACCGGGGCTCTGCTTGAAGTTGAAAACCTAAAGGGGTATTACAGAGGTGCTTTCGGAGTGGTCCACGGCGTCGACGGGGTTACTCTAACGCTGGAGAGTGGTGAAGTAGTTGGTCTCGCTGGGGAATCTGGATGCGGGAAATCAACGCTTGCAGAATTGGTCTCCGGCTCCCCGCCTCGAAACCTGTACTACGAAGGCGGCAGAATTATTGTCGACGGTTTCGAAATATACAAGATAGATCCTGAAATCCTTAGGAAAGAAGTTCAATGTAAAAGGATGTCGTATGTGCCACAAGCTTCGATGGAGTCTCTTAATCCCGTGAAGAAAATAAGAAAGTTCTTATTAGATGTTATGGAGGAGCGTACCGGAGAGAAGCCGAAGAACGAGGAGGAAGTTGTTAAAATGGCTGCGGAGCACTTTAAGAAACTGGGGCTGGAGCCCTGGGTTCTTGACCGCTACCCCTTTGAATTGAGCGGCGGCATGAAGCAGAGGGTTGTAATAGGGATATCGACGCTTTGGAATCCTAAGCTTCTCATAGTGGACGAGCCCACTTCAGCGCTGGACGTGGTTTCGCAAAAACGCATGATAAGAGCGCTCATGGATCTTAAGGAAGAAGGCATTATCCAAAGCATACTCTTCATCTCACACGACATATCTACTTTAAGACAGATATGCGACAGATGCGTAGTCATGTACGCAGGAAAGATTGTGGAAACAGGAAGCATGGAGGACATAATCGGTTCTCCACTCCACCCCTACACTCAGGGATTGATCTCGTCCATCGTCTCCTACGAGCCCGGTAAGAGAAGGAGAGGCCGTTACATAAAGAGCATACCCGGGGAGCATCCTGACTTGAGAAACCCGCCGCCGGGCTGTAGGTTCCACCCAAGATGCCCCTATGCTATGGAAGTATGCAAGACAGAGGTGCCTCCGGTGATAATTTCTGAAAAAGGTAAAAGAGAGGTTTCCTGCTGGCTTTACAGCAGGGGTGGTAAGTGATGGAAGCATTAGAGTGTCAAAGCCTTACCAAAATATATACTTCCGGCCTGATAAGAAAGAAGACGATATTCGGCGCGAAGAACGTTAGTTTTCGCATAAGAAGGGGCGAAATAGTGGGGTTGGTTGGTGAGAGCGGCAGCGGCAAAACAACGGTCGCGAGAATGATACTCAGGTTAATCGAACCCACATCAGGCGATATTCTCCTAGACGGGGAAAGCATATTCTCATACGACATGCGTGACTATTACAGAAGGGTACAGGGAGTTTTCCAAGACCCGTATTCCGCATGCAACCCGTTCTACAGGATCGACCGCATTCTGGAGAAAGCATTGAATCTTGTTAGTAACAGCCTCTCCTCAGCCGAGAAAAACGATTTGATAAGATCTACTTTGAAAGCAGTAATGCTAAACCCAGACGAAGTGCTGGGGAGGTTCCCGCACCAGCTTAGCGGGGGACAGATGCAACGCATATTAGTGGCAAGGGCTCTATTAGTAGGCTCCGAGCTACTGCTGGCTGACGAGCCAACTAGCATGATAGATGCTTCTACAAGAGCAGGAATTCTGAACCTCTTGCTAGACTTGAAAGAGAATCGAGGCCTGTCAATACTCTTCATAACTCACGACATCGGACAGGCTCAATACTTGTCTGACAGAATACTTGTGATGAACAAGGGCGAGGTTGTTGAGGAAGGCGCGACCGATGAAATATTCTCGCGTCCAAAGCACCCATATACTAAGAAACTACTTGCAAGTGCTCCGAGGCTCTATGAGAAGTGGGAGTGGGAGCCTGAAGAAGTATAGAGCTAACGCTTATCAGCTAGATAATATTTTTGATAATGTGTTTTTGGCGAAAAATAATGCTTTTTAATAATTGATGCTCAGAAAACTTTTTAAATACCCATACTTCATTTAAGGCTGTAAAAGGTGGTAAAGATGGGAAAGAAAGAACACTACATTATAAAAAACAGCGTAAAGGCATTGCTTGTGACCCTCACCCTCCTTCTGACCACTGTAATTCTACCCGTGAGCGTTCCGCAAGTAAGCGCTCAAGTGCAAATACCTAGGAACGAGATCGTCTGGGGCTGTGGCTACTGGCCTGATGAGTCTAACTTCAACCCTGTTACGCAGCTCGAGGGTGCTTGCGGCTGGGATGTCGTGCTGATGTACGAACCTCTCTTCGGCGTCGATGCTGCGAGTGGCAAGTTGATTAAGGAGCTTGGCGAGAGCATCGAGTGGATCAACAACGGGTTGGGAATAAGGGTTACCTTGAGGAGCGACATATACTGGGTTAAGATAACCGACTGGGATGCTTGGAGCAAGGCTCCCGCCGGAAGCACTGCTGGAATAGAGCAGTACAAACCAATAACCACGGAGGACGTTAAGTACAGCTTCTGGCTCTACGGCGCGTTCCCAGACTCTCCAGCAGAAGCATACTATATGAGTGGCCTCAAAGCCAGGATGGATAGGTTCGAGATAGTTGATGACAGGACTTTCATAATCCATCTCAAAGACAACTACAGATATAGCTCGGTCGCGTGGCGTACTCTAACCCGTGCGTACCCCATACTGCCGAAGGATGTTTGGGAGAAGGTCTACGCAGGCTCGTGGAGCAATATCGCGGGCTTCACGAACGACTGGGCTGACCCCAACTTCCCCGCAGACTACAGGGTAGCGTCAGGAATGTACCTGTCTTGGCAGCACGACCCTGTTAGGAAAGCATACACAATCATGAAGAAGAACCCGCTTTGGTGGGGTAAGACCGTCCTTGGAGAGCCTGCTCCGAACTACTTCGGGTACAGGGGCGGCAACTACTACGGCAGCAACGAAGCCATCTACGCGGACCTCCAGGCGGGGATGATAGACTGGGACGGCAACTTCGTGCCACCCAGCGTGTGGCAGGCACCCGGCTTCCTACACACCTACTTCAAGAACCCGCCGTACTTCGCTGAGGGAAGCACACTTCTGCTTGTTCCGAACCATCGCAAATACCCGCTTTGCGAATCTTGGTTGAGAAAAGCGATAACGATGGTGATAGACTATGAGAAGGTTAACCTCGCTTCCGCAGGCTACTTGTTCGACCCCAGCCCGCTACTACTGCCGTGGACCGATGCTGCTGCGAGAGAACTCGTGAACACGACGCTGGAGCAGCAGTACATCCAGAAGTACGGTACGTACAGTGGTAAGTTTATCAACTTATACGCTGCCCAAGCAATAGCAATACTCAACGAGCACTGCATAAAGGTCGGTGACGCCTGGTACACTAAGGATGGTCCTAGCATGGATTGGGTGAGGAGGATGATGGACTACTATGGTGACATCGACCTTGTCGTGGGTAAGGTTAAGAAGAAGGCTTCATGGTGGCTTGCGAACGGCTTCACTATCGCAGACCAGCTTCCAGACCAGCCTGGCGTCAACGTGAAGCTGGGAGAATCAGACATAGGAACATGGGCGATACTGGATATCATTGGGTGGACTGACGTCAACGCTATAGACCTTGCTGTAGCAGACTCAGTCAGCAGGAACCTCGGGATACCGATGACCGTCGACTTCAAGGATTGGGGTGGCTATACCAGCTCGATGGATGCCAACACCTACGACTTCGCAGACTACTGCATGCACGCCGGCATAAACAGCGACATGTACGAGAGATACATGCAGCTGTTCGTCGGAACATACTCAGGCTGCTGGAACCACTACGGCAGCTACGTGAACACCGAGCTCATAGAGCTTATTGAAAGCCTCGACACGGCGACGGGAGCTGAAAAACAGAGGATAGCCCAGAAGATCCAGGAGATAGTCCTCGAGGAGCTTCCGATAATACCTGAGGGAGGACACCCAGTCTGGTACATCTACAGCACGAAGTACTGGACAGGGTGGCCTAACGAGGACAATCCGCTACTGCCGGCTGGACCATACTGTGGAAGCGGCCAGACTCACGTGCGAGAGTACGTGAGGAGGCTGAGGCCTGCTGGCGTTGCTCCTACTCCAACGCCTACTCCGACTCCAACGCCTACTCCTACTCCAACGCCTACTCCGACTCCAACGCCAGCGGTCTCGACTGAGATGATCATAGCGATAGTCGTAGTGATAATCATCATAATAATAGTGGCAGTACTTATGATGAGACGCAAAAAGTAACTCTCTCTTCTTTTTTCTATTTCTATTTTTACCCTGTTTTGACTTCCTAAAGGCTCACAGTGTCAACGATACATATTAGACGCGCTATTCACAGCCCACTGATTAACAGTGCTTTTCAACCAAATACTCTCGAAACAATATTTGTAACCTTTCAACAGGTGTAGCTATGTTTATCAGTGGCATAATCCTGTACTTGACGAAATACTCTAGCCTAAGTTGAACGCGTCTAAAGCATCTAATCGACCATAGGGTCAATATCTTCTCTTCAGGGGTCTTGAAATACTGAAGAAACAGCTGTTCCTAAATGTCGTAGCTTAATGCTTGGAATAGTCTTCCTTCTAAAAACATAATAATTTAGAGCTGAACTGGATTAACAAAATAGTTTAAATATGGTCCTAAAGAAACCCTTCAGGTTTAAAGTGACAGTGGCTTGAGCTTTAAGCGTGAGGAAGGGAAGAAAATACTCTTCCAATTTGTAGAAGATCATCCAGAATACATTATACTGAGCGACCCTGATCTCGACGGGGTCTTTACTGCTGCAATCTTAGCAAGGGTTTTAAACGCAGAGATTTCAAGAATACAGTATCCCAAACCCAGCGAAATAAGTTCGCTCAAGGTAATGAAGAGTATACTAATAGAGCTTCCCATAACTAAGGGGTTAACATACGTAGGTAGGAACGTTCTGATAGACCATCACGAATCTCCTCCTTCAATAGCGCTTTACAATGGTGTAACGAAAATAAGTGAGGTATTATTCGACAGCGGTTTCAAGAGCGTTTCCAGATTAATCTATCATGTTTTTGAAGAAGATGTCAAAATCGATGAGAACGGGTTAAGATTACTGGATGCAATAGATCAAATAGATTCAGGAAACATAGAGTCTGAAATCGCAGACAGTTTAAACAAGGCATTCCTCTTAAACAGTATGAAAGAGAAGGTCAGAGAAGAACTCACCCTGACTATATACAGGATGGATTGGAATAGTATCTTTAATTGGGTTAATAGAGAGCTTAGCAAATGGAGCGTTGTGGAGGATACTATTGAAAAGATGAAGGAATCTGTAAAGACTATCGGCGACATTACGTATTTTACCTACGATGTTACGGATCAATTAGAATCGGCAGCAAGAAGGATATTGATGCTGAGGCTTGAAGAAAACATAGGAGGAATAGTCCTCTGCATAGGGTTGAGAAGAGGTAAACCGGTTTCAGCTACAATAGCAACGCGTTCAAACCTTAATCTGAACAAGGTTTATGAAAACCTTAGAAAGAACGAGGGAGTTAGGGCTGGAGGAAGAGAAAACGTAGGCGGTATTCAATTCAAGACGGAGCTTACTCTTGAAGATGCTTTAAGACTTATTCAAGACGCTGTCGAAAAACCCTTGAGTAATCAAACTTAAAGACTCGTTTTCTTTAAAAGATATGCTTCTGCTTCTATTCTATGCTCCATCCTTCCGATGTCTCTCCAGAAGACTCCCTCAGGTATCCTGTAAGCAATCACCTTCCTACCATCCTTAATCATGAGCCTTATCGTATCTGTTATCCAGTACTCTCCAGAGGGAGATGCCTCTGTCCTCCTTATGTAGTTGAAAACTTCTCTAGTGAAGATTATTGGGCCGGAGTTAACGGCAAACATGTCATCTACCTTCATCTTCTCAACATGCTCCTTAGCAGCTTTTTCAAGAATATCAATGACTCTGCTACCACTAATTTTTACGACACCATAGTCTTTATGATCCTTCATCATATATATTCCCATGGTCGCGTCAGCCGCCTCTCTCGAATGCAGTTCGATTTCGCTCTTCAAAAAATCATAAGGGTGGAAAAACGAGTCGCCGTATATCACGATAAAATCCTCCTCTATCCAATTTTCGGCTGTCTGAATAGCTTTAGCAGTGCCCTTATTCTCCCCCTTTTCACCCATGTCTTGGTAGAGATAGGAAATAGAAATGTTAAACCTGCTTCCGTCTCTCAAATACTCCAGTACCTGCCACTTGCCCTCTCCAAGCACTATGAAAACCTTCTTCACACCCGCGTTTGCAAGAGCCCTCACGTTATACTCTATGACTGGGCTCTCCCCTATTAGTGACATTTCCTTGTTTATCGCGTTAGAATAGGGACGCATCCTAGTGCCCTTGCCAGCAGCTAAGATTAAGCCTAGCATTTTAACTATTTGAAGACGATTCGTACTTAAGGCTTATGTTCTTTTTATTGTAAATTCGAAATACGTTTTCATGTCGAGACTAGACGCATCCCCAAAAGGTTAATAAATGACCTGAATAAGTATGTTATAATAATGACAGACAGTATGGATAAGGAGGAAACAATTTTCGATAAAAATCTAAAAGGGTTTGAAAAACTTTTTGAAGAGCTCAGCGAATACGGTTTAACTCCCAACGAGGCAAAAGTCTTCATACAGCTTTTAAAGTTCGGGCCAATAACTGCGAGCGAAATAGGGCGTTCCCTCGGAATTTCTAGGACGGAAGTTTACAATATTTTGACAAGCCTCCAGAACAAGGGGATTATAGAGGCTAGTCTCGACCGTCCCGCCAAGTTCTCTGCAGTAGGCTTTGAGAAAGCTCTGGATATTTTGATCGACGCGGAGAGGAGGAAAATCGCTGCTATGGAGAAGAGTAAGGAGGAGTTGATGGAGATTTGGAAGACAGTGCAAGTTCCCTCGGTGTTGGAGGAAAGGGAGAGGCTTCAGCTTCTTAAAGGCATGGAGCAGATATATGCTAGGTTTTCAGACATGTTGAGCGAGGCTAAGGAGGAGGTTAATATAGTGGCCTTTGGAGCAGACCTTGTCAGAGCATACAATGCTGGAGTATTATACAAAGTTAGAGATCTTAGTAAGAGGAATGTCCGTGTGCAAATACTTACTCACGGGATATCTAGGACTTCAAGCATAATATCTTATCTTAAGAAGTATGGTGAAATAATGGAGGTTGCAGCGCCAGGGCTTTCAGCGCCATACTTCGTCATAGTTGACAATAAGCAGCTTCTCTTGTTCACCAAGCCTCCTGGAAGCAGCAGGATGGAGAGAAAGGAGGCTACTGCACTCTGGACAAATAGCAATGCGCTTGTACAATCCCTTAAGAAACTGTTCAACGGAATGATTCAACCAGAGGAGGTTGTTGTTAAACCTCTTTCAGTGGAGGAGGAGATGAAGAAGAGCGAAGAAGAGCGTATTGCCTTCAGAAGACAGCTTATGGAAAACCTTTCAATGATCGGTTTAAGGGCTGAAGAGAATTTTAAAATCACAGGAAACTCAGGGATAACTCATGAATTTGATATAGGGGTTTTCAGTGAAGACAAGCCTATAGTGTGCGACATTATTTTCGACGTATCTAATATTACAGTTGCCCCAGTAGTAAGATTCTATACTAAGAGGAACGATGTAGCGGAGATGATTAAGGACTCCACGCTGATAGTTAAGCCAAGGCTTACGAGGGATGCTAAGGAACTAGCCGAGTTTTATAAGATAAGAGTGGTAGAGCTTCAGCCTCAAATCGGAGGGTGAAAGCCTTGGCGACGCTTGACGAAACAGATTTGAAAATACTTGCAGCATTAAACCTGAATCCAAAATCGTCTTATGAGGATATTTCTTACGTTGCCGATGTACCTGTTGAAGAAGTTGAAAAACGTGTGAAAAGGATGATGGATGAGGGGGTCATATTAAACTACGGGTTAAAGCTCAGAGAAGATGTCCTAAATATGCTTCCTCCCAAAGAGTCTTTGAAAGAGTTTGAGAAGAAGATAGTTTTTAAGGCAAGGGATGTAGCGGGGTTAGCGAGCGAAGTTAACAGAGTCTTCGGAACGGGTTCTGGAATAATTCTAAACTACGCCGGGATCGGAATTGGACAAAGTATCGCCAACGAGAAAAAGCTTTCCAATAAAGAGGAGGCTTTTACAGTTATCAGAAGAGCCTTAGAAGAGAGAGGTTTCGGAGAAGTGTTTATAGAATTTGACCCCGCTTCTTCTTTCGGGAGAATATTGTTTAAAAACATGCCTTTTCCAAAGGAGAATCAGATACATGAAGTCTTAGAAATGCTGGTGAGAGGCATTTTCCAAGGGTTTGTCTGCAAAGTTTTAAAGACTAACAAGATATCCTTGTCTGAAGAGCAGTGCGTTGCTAAGGGTAACGATGTATGCATATTTGCATTCAAGATCGAAAGCCCATGAATACTCTAATTGTTTTTTGATAAATGGCAAGTAATCTGGAAGAAAGCATATTCAGATCGTTAACGAGGAGAGAAGCGGAAGATCTGATCAACGCTGTTAAACACGATAAGTACTGGAAGGTTAGCCCCAAGGACAAGGATTTCATATTCGTGGTTGCCCTTTCAAGAGCAAGAGTAAAATCTAGGAGGGGGATGTACGCTAAGGCGACGCATGTCAAAAGAGTTGAGGTCATTAAAGAAGCCGCTAAGTTTTGCCGAAGATGGAGGATATTGTTGGTGGATAAGAGGAGAATGTTGGCAGTATCCGTATTAACCTGGAGGGCTTTCAACAAGATAGTTTCTAAAGGAATGGGATCTATTATCCGTTTTATCCTCTTGCATGGTACTCTCCCACCGTATATTAATGAGAAAGCATTATCTAAGATGCTGGAAAGCTATTATGTAGAGGGGGTTTAGAACGCTTCAAGTTGAAAATACTAGTTTTAACAGACTATTTTCCTCCGCATGTGGGGGGAGGTGTTGAAAAAGTGGTTTTCGAAGTATCTCGAAGACTCGTAAGAATGGGTGTCGATGTAACGGTTATAACGCTGAACACAGTTATGGCTAAAAGTTTTGAGATTCTAGAGGGCATTAAAGTTTACAGATGTAGACCAATAAGCTTAACCGAGGCAGCTAGGGTTCAACTAACAGTTTCTCCTTCTCTACCGCTGAAAATAATAGAAACATGTAAAATAGAGAAGCCAGATATAATACATGCTAACAATAGGTTTTTCTTTACGACTATTTGTGGCGCCATGCTGAAAAAAATAATAGGTAAGCCGCTCGTAACCACATTACATTTGGGACCCGTGTTTCTAGGCGGAGGGTTCTTCGACTTCATAATTAATACGTATGAGAAAACAGTTTCCAAGTGGATTATTCAGAGCAGTGACGAGATAATAGCGGTTAGTAATGCAGTAATGAAACACACTCTCAGCTTGGGCGCATCCAGCAGTAAGGTAAAGGTTATTCCTAACGGTGTAGATCTTGAGGAGTTTAAGCCAAGGAGAGAACTTGAGAAGACGGGGGTCAAGAGGATTATTTTCGTTGGTCGCTTGTTCCCCAATAAAGGCATTCAATATCTTGTTAAAGCCGCACAAATAGTGTTAGCGAAACACCCGTGTGTTGAATTCATAATTGTTGGAAGGGGGCCGATGGAAGCGGAATTGAGAAAGATGGTTAGAAGACTGAATATAGAGCATGCTTTTAAGTTTCTAGGGATCGTTCCCAGCGTCCCGGAGGTAATGAATCAATGCGACATTTTCGTACGCCCATCTCTAACTGAAGGAATGCCCTTGACAATTTTGGAAGCCATGGCTTGCGGTTTACCCGTGATTGCTTCTAAAATTCCAGGGTCTTCTGAAGTTGTTAAAGATGGGGAAACAGGAATCCTCGTAGAAGTCGGTAATGTTGAGCAATTAGGCAATGCTATAATCAGACTTTTAGAAGACGAGAACTATGCTGAAAGAATTAGGACAAGAGCATATGAATTTGTGAAAAAGCATTATAGTTGGGATAGGATTGCTGAGGAATATTTGAAAACATATAATGACGTTTTAAAAAGGTAGGGGCATTTATTGTTTACCTTCGATGAAACTTCTTATTTTTTTAACTCTTGTGCAGAAAGAACATACGGGATTAGACGATAGGAAGCCGCAGGAGGAGCATGGTCTTAACTGCGCTTTTTCCATGGGTGTTTCCTTTTTCTCTAGCTTTTCTGCAATCTTTACTAGAGACGACAAGTAAATGTTCTTCTGGTTTTCACTTGTTGCCAGAATGTCGATAGCCCTTCTAAGTCTTTCAATATTCTTCTTCCTGCCGATGGGGCATTTCTCATCAATAAAGGAGAGCCTTTGAAGAGAAGCATACCTAGATATGAAGCTTTCAGGAACCCTCCAGAACGGCCTGCCCTTTGCAACGAGGTTTCCATTCGTAGGAAGATACGGCTTGAACCTTACTAATTCTTCTATCTTCGCGTTTAAAACTGATTTCAACATTCTCACTAAGAAATCGTCTAGATGGTGAGCCGTCAGAATGATGTCGGCATTAGACTCATAAGCAACTTTGTTCAATAAATACCTTTTGATTCCTCCGCAGACACTGCATATTTTAGGATAGAGTTTTAACGCGTCCATAATAGTAAATCCAAGCTCGCTCTTAAGGTTAAAGACTATGAGTTCAAGACCATGTTTCTCAGCCTGCTTCCTCGCAAGCTCTTCAGACCTTTCTGAGAAACCGTTTATCCCGAGGTTTAAGTGAACAACCATTATCTCCTTATCAGGCAAGAGATTGCTAAGAATATGGAGAAGGCTTGCACTATCTTTTCCGCCTGAGAGGGCTACTAGTGCTTTTTTAAAAGGAGGATATTTCTTAATCTCGTCCGTAACTCTTTTTTCAACTATGTTCTCAATGTCCATCCTTCCTAGGATGGAAAGGTTCGAGATAAAAAATTTGGCTCTAAGGTTTATCCCGTTTATCGAAATTAAAGTTTTTAAATTCCTCTTAAGCCCTCTCCAACGGAAAAATGACCGTCAAAGTAGGTATTAACGGGTTTGGGAGAATAGGAAGACTGTTCTACAGGGCTGCGCTTGAAGACCCGGATTATGGCAGGAGCTTTGAAGTAGTGGCGATAAACGATATTGCAGACGCGAAGAGTAATGCGCACCTCCTGAAGTACGATTCTATTCATGGGCCACTAAAGAACAAGGTTGAAGTCAAGGGAGATGTAATAAGGGTTGACGGGTGGGAGCTGAAAGTACTGTCTCAGAAGGATCCTGCACTGCTTCCATGGAAGGATCTGGGAGTAGAAATAGTTATCGAATCAACCGGACTCTTTACCGATAGGGAAAATGCTAGCAAGCATTTTCAAGGAGGAGCGCGAAAAGTAATTATCTCAGCTCCGGCTAAAAACCCTGATGCAACAATAGTCATAGGAGTCAACCATGATAAATACGATCCTGATAAGCACAACATTGTTTCAATGGCTTCATGCACAACAAACTCTTTGGCGCCGATGCTTAAGGTTCTTCACAAAAACTTTGGAGTCGTTCAGGGGCTTATGACTACTGTCCACGCGTATACGAATGACCAGAGGACTCTAGACCTTGTTCACAAGGACTTAAGGAGGGCGAGGGCTGCTGCGCTCTCTATAATACCCACAACTACGGGTGCAGCTATAGCGATAGGCGAGGTCATTCCAGAGCTTAAGGGGAAACTAGACGGTATAGCTCTCAGAGTACCTGTTCCAGATGTGTCGTTAACCGACTTGACATGCCAGTTGGAAAAGGCTATCACCGTCGAGGAAGTCAACTCTGCTTTTAAGGAAGCCTCAGAAACCTATTTGAAAGGGATTCTACAGTATGTGGATGAGCCCCTGGTCTCCGTAGACTTCTTGCACAACAGTCATTCATCAATATTCTCAGCCCTAGATACGAGAGTGATACCTCCGGGTGGAAGGGGAAACTTCGTTAAAACATTCTCATGGTACGATAACGAGTGGGGATTCAGCTGCAGGCTTGTAGACCTGGTTAAACTCATGGGGTCTAAGCTCTAGCATTTTTCTATTTTAAATACTCTTTTTCAGAAACATTTATTATTGTCTAGGTTAAATTCTAAAAAACAGCATTATGAATAGTATTTGTAGATTAGGGGGAATCGTAGGCGGAATATTGTGTGGCGGATATGGTAAAAGATTATGGCCTTTAACAAACACTGTGCCAAAAGTATTACTAGAAATAAGCAATGGGTACACAATATTGGACAGGCAGTTAAACCAATTAAAGAACATAGGGATTAGGGATGTTTACCTCCTGGCTGGATACCTTTATGAAAAGATTAAGGAAAAGTATGGAGAAGAGTGGAACGGATTGAAAATTCACTACTTTGTCGAAGAAGAGCCCGGTGGAACTCTTTACGCCATAAATAATCTGCTTGGAAACGTAGAGTCGGATTACTATCTTGTTATGAACGGAGATATTGTTACTGATATCAACCTTTTAAAGATGTTAAGGAATGCTGACGAGAATACGGTGAGCATAGCTGTTACCCGACTTAAATCTCCCTATGGTATTGTTAACCTTTCTGAAAATAAGATAATGGGCTTCGAAGAGAAACCAGAATTACCATATTACATAAATGCAGGAATCTATGTGATAAGTAGAAAGTTAAGAGAAAGGTTCTTAGCATTCAAGCGTGGTGATGTTGAAAAGCTTGTCTTCCCTTCGCTGGCTAAGGAAGGATTGTTAAAATACTATTTTGAAAAAGATGCCTTGTGGTACTCTGTAGACTCTCTTAAAGACCTTGAGACAGTGAGATCGGAATTCTTAAACAGGGAGGATATGCCATGGGGATTTGTGAAGACAATAGTGCTCACTGAAAATTATATGGTCAGGAAAGTATACATAATGGAGGGGTTCAGCACTCCAGTTTACTTGCACAGGAGAAAAGACGAGTCTATACACGTAGTGTCAGGTAAGGGCAAGATCATTCTGGATGGCAAGGAGATTCAGGTGAAAGAAGGGGATGTTGTAAGAATACAACCGGGACAGAAACATAGCATAATGGCTCTGGAAAACCTTACTCTGATGGAGTATGCAACACCTCATCCGGATGACAGGATAGAGATTGGGGAAGACAATATTTCCTAAGGATATGGAACCTCTTAGTTTGCAGCATCAATCTTTATTAAAGAGGAGATGATAAAGAAAAATAGTGAAAGCTGAAAGACCAAGAGCCTGGCTCTGCATGGTTAAGACGAATCCGCACGACCACCATCTGTATAAAGTAAGGATTATGGAACTTAAGGAATTAAGTGAAGCCGCTGGCTACTGTGTCGCAGGCTCCACCATACAGGTTAATAGGAAGGAGGATGTTGCGTTTGTCTTTGGAAGGGGGAAGCTTGAGGAGATTAAGAAGCAAGTGGTTGAAAACAGCGTCGACGCAGTTATTTTCTATAACACGTTGACAAGCAAACAAAGATACAACTTGGAGAAGATTCTAAATACGGAAGTGCTTGATAGGTATGATTTAACCCTCAAAATATTCGATTTATCCTCTTCCGACAAGATTTCAAAACTTCAAATAATGCTTGCAAGGCTTTTAAAAGAAATATCGTATCAAAAGCTCCTGGCCTCTATCAGGTTCAAGACTGGCAGAGAGCATCCGGGTCCCCGAAGCCTCGGAGAGTATGCTTACCATAAAACTGTTGCAAACCTCTTAAAAAGGAAATCGATGCTAGAAGACGAAACAGAGAGAATACGGAGAGAAAAACTCGTACAGCTTGAGAAAAGGAGGGAAACGGGGATTCCAACTGTTTGTATTACCGGCTACTATAACGCTGGCAAAACATCGTTGTTCAATGCTTTAACAAACCTTAGAAAACCCGTGGGTTCTAGGCCTTTCACAACACTCACCAGCAAGTACTACTTGCTTCCACATGAAAATATCAAAATATTTCTCGTAGATACGATAGGCTTCGTAATGGACTTGGATCCAAGGCTAATAGAGTCTTTTGGCCTGACTCTTGACGATATTAGATTCTCAGACCTCGTGCTCTTAACAGTTGATGTCAGCGATTCTCCGGAGTTAATTTCACTTAAAGTAAAAACGTGCCTCGATTGTCTCGATACTCTAGGAGTTAAAAGGGACAGGTTAATAGTAGTCTTTAACAAATGTGACCTAATTAGAAATACGAGTGATATGGAGTTGAGAATGATGAGGCTTCAACCTTTAATACGTGGTTTAGATTACTGTATGGTTTCTGCGAAGAATAAAACGGGCTTCAAGAATCTCTTCACGATGGTTGCTTGCAGACTTTCTCAGCTTCAAGAAAGCGTTAAGAAAGGCTCGGTGAGTAAGAACTTAACTCCGGAGGAGCTCTTTCAGCCTTTCTCTTAAAATTCTCAAGTCTTCTTCAAGCTCCGTGCTCATTGTCAAATACGCACCTTCGTCGATTTTACCTTCTTCTCTTAACTGCTTAAGCTTCCCAAGCTTTCTCTTCGTAGCACTTATTCTACCCCTAACCTTCCTAATCTCGGAGATTACTTCAGGAGCTGGTGCTCCAAATCCGTACCTCTTGAAGAAGGGTTTCTAACGATTTCCAACAGAGCAAAATACGATAATAATATTGCCACTATTACTGCGAGGAAGTATTCTGGAAGCGGTGTAAACCTGAATGCCTCTCCTGCTGGGAAGTAAGTTATAGCAAGCGTCCCTATGAATGTTATCTCAGTAACTCCCAACAGCCATCCATTATTATTTTCTTCCCCTCCCTGATGACTTTAGCATTGTACTTGTTGTATTTTCTAAGCTTCTCAAGAGCCTTATTAGATTTCCTTTCTAAAAAGAAACCTAGTGTTGCATTCACTACTACGATTATGAGGATTATAATTGCAACAATCAATTCTCCAGTTACTCCAGCAATTAAAGTGGCAATGATAAGAATATACACGAAAGGGCTTCTAAATTGTTTAAGAAAAAGTCTAAAGGAAGATAGCTTCCTGCCTACAATAACTTCATTCAAGCCGAATTCCCTTAGCCTTCTATCCGCCTCTTCTCTACTTAATCCCCGAGGCGTCGTTTTTAGTTCTGAGAACACTTCTTCAGGAAAGCTCCCAAACGTTCCTCTGCATCAACCCAAGAGTCTAAGCTCATCTATATAGGTGTCTTTGAAGAAATTAAGGCAGGATAAGTATATTAGTCTGTTTTTCAATTCTAGAATCAGTCGGAATGTGAACGAATAATGAAGATTAAGATTGCTCCATCCATTTTATCTGCGGACTTTGCCAGACTGGCGGATGAAATAAAGAAGGTAGAGTCTGCAGGAGTAGACCTTATACACATCGACGTTATGGATGCTCACTTCGTACCCAACATGACCATTGGTCCACCTGTGGTCAAATGCATTAGGAAAGAGACAAAACTACCACTGGAAACACATCTAATGGTAGATAAGCCTGAATGGTTTATTGAGGAAATGGCTAAGGCGGGGGCAGACATTATAACGATTCATGTAGAGTCTACAGAGCAGCCTTTAAAACTGATTAATAGGATAAGAGGATTGGGTTTGAAACCAGGAGTTTCTCTCAACCCTGCTACTGGAGTGGAAGCTGTCACCGGCCTACTTAACGCAATCGATATTGTGCTGGTTATGACTGTTAACCCCGGTTTCGGAGCTCAAGAATTCATGCCTGAAACCATTCCTAAGATTAAAGCATTGAGGAAAACATGCTATTCAATGGGGTTAAACAATATAGAAATAGCTGTAGACGGGGGGATAAACGTTAAAACCGCGCCGATTGCTGTAAGAGCGGGTGCAACGATGCTGGTAGCGGGCTCAGCAATATACGAGACCCAAGATGTTGTAAAAGCCGTCTGGGAATTGAGAAAAAGTATTGAAGGAGTTTCCTGGGAGCCTTGAAGCCAGCATTGTTTTACGACAACATGACGTGCGATGAGATGGGCATAGTATTAGCTTCTAAAAAAAGAGGAATAGATCTTGAGACTGTGGATTTCTCAACATTCATAAACATTCTTGGAGAGAAAAACAGCTATTCTCCAGTTATTGACAGGTGTCAGTCGAAATCCAGAAGGGAAAGAGCATCATTCCTCATCGAGGAACAGGGAGGGCGCGTTATCAATCCGTTTAGCGTAGAAGTACTCTGCAACAATAAGATATTTACGATTAACAGGTTTACAAAATTAGGAGTTAAAACAGTTAAGACAGCATACGTGCCGTTTGCTGTCGAGAAGGAAGGTGATAAACCAGTTTACCGCGCGGATGCTCTTAATAGAGTTATCAGGGAGGTCGAGGGCCTGTTCAAATATCCTTTTGTAATCAAACCGGAGAGGGGGAGCCGTGGCAGAAACGTAATGATGATCAATAGTAAAAGCCATTTTGAAACTATTCTTAAAAAATGGGTCAGAAGCCTCGATAGTCCAGCGGGATTTCTCGTACAGGAACCCGTGAGCAAGGCATTTGACTTGAGGATTGTTGTTTCATCATATGGTGATATGAAACATAATTACCTTGCCTCCTTAGCGAGAGTCCCTTCTTCGAAGGAAGCGTTTGCCACAAACACTGCTCTCGGCGCCATACCTGTTGGTGTCGAACTCCCCCAAAAAGCACGCGATGAAGCTGTCAAGGCATCTAAAGCTGTTTCTCAAAGCATTCACATATTGGGTGTTGATGCAATACCGGAAGTAAGTGAAGACATCGCTGAAAAAATAATTTCTCTCGCTGAAAAAATATCTCTGATTCACAACGATATTAAGAAGCTTAAGGAAGAGTTTTCAAGTAGCGTTAAGCTTTCTATTGAAAAGTTTATTAAAGCCAGAGAAAGGATGGACGCAGCTTTTCAGAGAATGATCAACACTTCCGAATATATGAAGCTTAAGGAAACGTTAGAAAACGCTCTGGAGAGCACTAATCTATATTTTATAGAAATAAATTCCCGCCCGGATTTCTATATTAACACCAGAAATTGTACAGGTGTTGATATTTCGGAAGAGTATGCGAAGTTTATTGAAGCATCCCTCTAATATTCTGCTATACTATGAACCCTATTAGAAAATACTTTGCAACGGCATAAATAGCTACAAATAGTGTAGCCTTGCTTATTTTAATCTCATGAATAATTTTGAAGGCGATTATCATCAAGCCAAATTGCCAAATCGATATGATTACGCTCAATACTCGCGTTATTGGATTTATTCGTTGCTCCAATATGTCGAAGAAAGGACGCGGATCCGGGGACTGAAATATGCTGGTGGGGAAACTCGCTGCAATATGATATGTTCTCGCTTCTTTCTCTGAATCGAATACTTTCAAGGTAATGATGTAAGGTACGGAAACATTTTCCTGTGCTGGAAGGATATACGTATTGTTCAGGAATAAGGTTAAGTCGACTCTAAATCTTGTATTGTTAAAAACATTTCCTATTTCTATCGGCGCATTGTAACCGAATCTTGTCCCGTTAAGAAGAACTGTTTGAATAGTAGTGTTGACTCCATTTAGAGCATCTTCTGCATACGTAGTCTTAATTTCGCCGCCGATAATTTCAGTCATCTCCATTATCGCACCGTTGTAGTTTGTCGTCGCGTTGAGAGGGATACCGTAATATGCAGATACTGAAATCGTGAGATTAGAGTTGACCCCCGTATAGTTATTTAATTCTAGTATTATATTATTCTCAGGCTGTCCTGTTCGAGTGTATCCTACATAATTAACTACTCCAGTTTTAACAGTGGGAAACATGAGCACTACTAGAAATATGATAATTAATAAACCTAGGATATTGGGAACATGAGCATGACTGCTCACGCATATGCTGTGTTTCAAGCCACCATAGCCGCCTGCCCATTTCCCCAAAGAGAAGAATACTGAAGCAAGGATAATACTAAACATCAGGAGAAAAACGTACTGTATTAGAAGGTACCAAACCCAACCCCAAAGAAAAGAACTTATTTGATCAGTGTAGAACCGTGCTGGAATGCTCATCTTAATCATATAGAGGATATAATATTGGGTGAACGTTAGTCCTGCGAGTATTAGTGGAATAACTATTATTGCGAGCAGGTTTGGAGAGTCCTTTAGTTGTAAAAACCCCTCCTTAGGATTTGTAATAGTCATTATCATTGTTTTAAAAAACTTAACTATGAAAGAAGGCTCATGTTCTTCATCCGAAGTCTTTCCCATGCTTGACAATTCTTTACCGCTTTAGTAGAGCATGTTATTAAACTTTAGGGAGGGGCAAACAGCTGAGAAATATTAAGACATCTAATTCTAATTACGTAATTTCGGGGTCTAGCCGTTTAAACAAGCCTTTTCAAATGGAAAAGTTTATTTTAAAACCAAGGAATGTGATTTCCATAGTTTGGAAAATAATTACTCTCGGGTACTCGAATACTACTCAAACCCTATAGTGATTGAAGAACTTTTTAACTACGGGCGAGAAAGGTGGATAGCTGTCGAAGGTGTTTCGAAAGGAAGGGTTTTTATAAGATATGATAGAGGCGGAACGCCTTTAAAGTTTCAAGGTTTAAATGATGTGAAAAGAGTTTTGAAAGCCTTTTGGTTTGCAAAGCCGAGGTCTTTTTATGGCTCAGTAAATAAATACAGTAGGCTTTCTGAAGTCGGGGATCTGGAGGATATATCCAATATTAAATACTCAACCCCGACTTGGGATGTTGATAACGAAGTTGATAGATGGCTTGAAACCATTAAAGTCTGCAGGTTTATAGTCGATGAGCTTGAGAAGGAGAAGGTTGTAAAATCAGTGTATCTTAAATGGAGTGGGAGAGGATGCCACATACATGTTTGCGAAGAAGCTCTTTCTGAAGATTTTCTAAAAAAGCATCATCCTCTTGACGCAGCTTTCGCAATAGTAGAGTACATAATTAGGAAAATTAAACCAAAACTTGAGCCTAATAGCAGTGCTAAAATCGAGAACAAGATAGATTTGAAAAGGGTTTTCACGCTACCCCTCTCCCTACACAGGCAATTAGACTACTCCTGCGTCTGTTTTAAGCCTGATGATATGGAGAGCTTCGATCTTTCTTGGGCCAATCCGAAGAATTTCCAGCATAAGCCGGCATACCTGTATTTCGAAAAGGGTGAGGCTGATGAACTGGCTGAGAAAGCTTTATCTGAAGTAGGAGGATATTTTAAGCGAGCAGGACCGATTCCGTCTGAAAAAAGTGAGAGGAAAGAGACGCCTGAACTCGGAAGGTTTCAAGTGATGGCTCTCCTGCAGGCTGCGCGATGCTTCCTCTTAACCGGGGACGTCGAAAAATCGAAATCCTTCGGTTTAAACAGGGCAATATTCTACGCCTGGGCCAAGCACAGGGGAGTTGAGGCTAAGAAGCCCCCGAGCAGGAGGGAAGCAGCCAAGCTTCGCGAGAAACCTGTCGAAGAGGAGAAGAAAGTATTCTACCTCGGTAATGAAGCAGCCTATCTCTCTGACGATGGGTGGTTGACGATAGGCAATATGAGGCAAACACCACAAGACTACGACAACCAAATAGTTAGGAGAATAAACGAGGTAATTCCCTATGAGGAGGCTTGGAGGACAGCTATAGAATATCTTAAAAAGTTTCCGAAAGATATTCTGCTAGACCAGCAGAAATTCTTCAATCAAGTCTATAAGCCAGTAAGAGATTCTTTTATTAAAGCAGTATACCAGAAAGAATCTAAACTTAAATTAAGTTAAGAAAGTTGTGAAAGAGGGCCGGCTCAAGGTTAATATTCTGGTATTGCAATTAATATGAGAATTGAAAAAACAATACGCAAGGCAAACATCTGTTTCTGTTCCAAGCATTCTAATAGATAAGATTAGCGAGTCTTTGATGCTCGTGAAGGGCTTTGAGAAGAAGACTCCTACTAGCGAGTACGAAGCGTTGAGAGGCCAAGTAGGGGATAAGACGGTAATAGTATATCGCTCTGGTAGCATTGTCTACGACGAATCCTTAAAGGAGGTCCGAAACTTATTGGAGAAAACCCTGTACGAATATTATAAGGTAGAAGGCATTACAGTCGGTTCGGATGAGGCTGGAAAGGGGGAGGCTCTAGGTCCTCTTGTTGTTTCTGCAACCGCTTTATCTCCAAGACAAGCAGCTTATCTTCAGGCAATAGGTGTTGCGGACAGCAAGATTGTTCCCGAGAACAGGATTCAGGAATTGGCTAATGAGATTAAACGGGTTTCGCTCGGATACAGCATCCTAATGATTAACCCCCGGAGGTTTAACGAGATGTTTAGAACGAAGAAGTACGGGAACCTCAACGATATACTTACCAGGGGACATGTTCATGTTTTGAAGAAAGTTGTTTCAAAAATTGGAGAAAAACCTGAAAAGATAATTATAGACAAGTTTGACTCGAGCAAGAGCGGTTTGAGAATAAGGATTATTAAAGAAGTGTTTAAAGGCCTTGAGGTCGAGGCCGTTGAGAAGGGGGAGTTTTTCCCAGCAGTCGCGGCAGCAAGCATACTGGCTAGAAACAGTTATCTGACATGGATACGGAGAAACATAAGCAGGGAGATGTTGGAAAGGATACGAAGGAAGGATTATAATGCTATAAGCAAAGAAGAGTTTTCACGTTTCTTCAAGATCCATTATTTAAAAGAAGGCTGGAAAGCTGGAAAAACTTAAAATCTATCCATAATATTGTTATCAACATTGACGGAGCTCCTTTACATGGATGATTCATACTTAAAGGAATTCGACGCTAGAGTAGTCGAGGTTTTAGGAGACAATGTTGTGCTTGATAAAACAGCCTTCCACCCGAGGGGAGGAGGTTTACCGGAGGATACCGGAGTACTCGTTGCAGGGGGGAGAGAATTCAGGGTTGTTCAAGTCTTTATTGAAAACGGGAAAGTGCTGCATAACGCTCCTGGACACGAGTTGAAAACAGGGGATGCTGTGAAAGGAGTCTTAGACTGGGATAAGAGGCACATGATCATGAGGATGCATACGGCTATTCACGCTCTCGCATCCATATTTAACAAAAGAACAGGCGCATTAATAACGGGAAACCAGGTCAATGTAGACAAGTCTAGGCTTGACATGAGCCTCGAAAAGCTGGATAGGGTTTTGATAGACGATGTTTTCAAAGAAACCAACAGAGAGCTTGCAGTGGGAAGACCCGTCAAGATATACTATCTTCCTAGAGAAGAGGCTTTGAAAATACCTGGAGTAATCAAGCTTGCTGAAGCAGCGCCACCCGATGTCGAGAAACTGAGGATAGTTGAAATAGAAGGATTGGATATACAGGCAGACGGCGGGCCGCATGTCTCTAATACTAGAGAAGTAGGGGAGCTTGTTCTCCTGAAAATAGAAAACAAGGGTAGGAATAATAGGAGAATCTATTTCACACTAAAGTGATTCTAAAAGTATTGAAGAGATTATGATGAGGGGGAAGCTAAGACTTTACGATTACCGTACGAGTTATTATTTCAATCCTTGTTACCTTATTGTTTTCAACGTCGACCCATACGAACGCTATCCTTGAGGTATTTTTGCGCAACACAAGAACAGCACTCTTAGCTTTAAAAGCCACTTTTCCGTTGGCGTCGATCACTGTTTTAACAATAGGTTTAACACATGTAATGTTATAGCCTTCAGAAAGCAGCTTCTCCACGTCGGGATCGCTTTTAGCTATGTTAATAACTTTCTCCTTAAATTCTTCACTGACCTCCAGAGGATACCACATCCTCCCGGGGAAAGGATATTCTTTAATCCTGCTGAAGTTTACTTCAATTTTGAAGGGCCCCCATTTGAAACGTTTGAAGAAACTGCTGAAAGGCGTCTCCTCTGCTTGGGCAGTAACGCTTAGAGGACCAGAAAGGTTCACGTACAGGACTATGCCTAGTAAGAGGATTGAAACCAGTAAAGCTATTTTGAAGTTTTTGCTCATCATTGTTACTATTGATTGTAGTAACAATATATAAATTTTACTCTCTCTTAGACAAACATAAAATAAGCCTGAGCCAAATAATCTTTTTTACTCCCTATCAAACCCATTTTTCTCCATGAAAAAAGAGGTCGAGTTAAGCGAATCATACAAGCTTCTGCACCCAAGACCCGTAGTCCTAATTTGTGCAAAAAGTAAAGACGGTAAGGTTAACGTTATGAGCTGCTCTTGGATAACCCCGGTAAGCGACGACCCCCCGCTGATAGCAGTATCCCTATGGAAGGAAGGCTATACTCATAAGCTTATAGACGAGACTGGAGAGTTTACTGTGAACATCCCCTCTTCGAAACTTCTTGAGCAAGTTTGGCTCGCAGGAACTAAAAGCGGTAATAAAGTAGACAAGATCAAGCTTTTAAAACTCAACACAGCCGCTTCCGAAACCGTGGGAGCACCAATAATAGAAGAATGCCTCGGAGCATTAGAGTGCAAAGTCGAGAGCAGAATCGAAGTTGGTGAGCAAATACTTTACATAGCAAGGACTAAAAGAGCCTGTGTAGAAAAGACGTTCTTCAAGAAAGACACCTGGACCGAGGACGCTGAGCCTCTACTCCACTGCGCTGGAAAAATGTTCTCAATTCCAAAATTAAAAAAGTAGTCAGTGAATCCAAATTTATTTGAATCTTTTTCTGCCTCCTTTCTATATGTTATTCTGCCCATTTTCAATAGTACTAGCTGGCATAGCGAGACAAGCAATTTTTACCGATTATGAGTAAGCCAAACTACTTTCGACCTAGATTTAATTTATATGCTTAAATACTCTCTGACTCGGAGGTCATATTAGAAACTTCATCCCTTCGTAGGGACACCAAGCCTTAGGCTTACATTTTTCAGCTATCCATAAGCCTTTTTAGTGCGCGCCAAAGCATTCTAGCAAGACGGAAGCGTCATGGTGTATAAGATTAAGTATGATGAGGAAGCCGATGTTC
>CAZTSG010000008.1:38181-39645 GCA_964616835.1 uncultured Nitrososphaerota archaeon
CAAGACGGAAGCGTCATGGTGTATAAGATTAAGTATGATGAGGAAGCCGATGTTCTCACGGTAGTCGTCGCTGAAGAAGGAAAGCTCTCCCATGCGGAGGAAGTAGGCGACTTTGCATTTTGACGAGGATAATAAACCGCTCTTCATAGAGGTGCTTAGAGCGAGTAGAATAATCCCACTAATGGTCCAAAGCCTGGCTAAAAAGGAAGTTTTAGTAACTTAACGCTCATGCTACTTAGAATACGTGCGCCCGTTTTTAGCACAATAATTAAGGATGTTACTCTTTACTAGGTCTGGACTGTTAAGCAGTGACGCGTGCTATTGCAAACCCTGTCATTTTTCTCATTCCTTCCGACGTCATTCTTTTCTGTTTTATTTATCAAATCGTTCAAAAATTTTCTAATAGAATTTGTAATACATATTCTTTAAGAAAAATTATCTAGAAAAAGCTTTGCGTCACGCGCTTAGTTAGAGCTTTCTATTTTTAGAAAACTCCTTTTTGACTTTTCAAATAAGGCGAGGCTTTTGTAAACAATACTTATGGCAATTCTTTTCCAGAGCTTCCCGCATTCAATTTTATTCATAGACAATGCTTATAGAGACGTCTTGTAGCAATGAGGCACGCTTCACACATCGAAGTTTTCAGAAACCCGCTCCTTAAATACAACAATACTAATAGGAACACTACGATCCCATACTTCTTTAGTAAATCGACTGCCTTCTTTTTCTCTTTTCTATTTTTGGAAAAGTCAAACAACGATGATATTTCTAGAGACCTTGTCATTTGTAATTTTATCTTTTTGTTATAGATTTTCTTATATTTTTTCTATAAGAAAAAAGATAGAAGATTTTCTAAAAAATTAAAGTTCGCAACACCACCATTGAAAGAAATAATAAAACAGGCAGAAAGTGAAGGGGTTGAATGAAAAAGCAAGGAGGCTAAAAATACAGACTTCTGGTTTAAGGTTTAAATCCGTTTTTTGTTTAACAATTAACTAGTTGGTATGAGTCTAAATATAGCTCCGAGCTCTGGTAGTTTAAGCAAAAGCTCAGACATAATTCACTACAAAACTACTCTTGAGCTTGGTGCTGAGAAGAAGATAGCTGAAGTTAAAGCTAAGCTTAATATTTTATCTAATCTTGAGAAGGTTAAAGTAAGCTTTGAAGAAAGCGGTTTTCTTAAAAGGAAAAAAGCTAAAGTTGAGAATTATGAGGATTTCATTGAAGAACTTTATTCTCAAGGCCTAAGAAGGGAAGAGGTTTATTTCGCATTAAAAGATTTGGAGAAGGTTTGCGAGGGCGAGACTAAGGAGAAAATTAAAGCTTTGAGGAAAGAGGTTGGTAAGAAGGAAGGCTTGTACTCTGATCGTGTTAAATGTATAGCTTTGCTCGGCGTGGTTGCAACTGCCACTTTAGGAAGCTATTTGATTTACAATTATTTGGAGAATCAGAAGAAAGAAGAGG
>CAZTSG010000009.1:0-3855 GCA_964616835.1 uncultured Nitrososphaerota archaeon
ACGGAGTGTTGAGGAAGGAGGACACTATAGTGTTGATGGGTTTGAACAAGCCTATTGTTACAAAGATCAGGGCTCTACTGATGCCGAAGCCTCTCGACGAGATGAGGGATCCGAGGGACAAGTTCAATCATGTCGACGAGGTGAAGCCTTCGGCTGGAGTAAAGATAGTTGCACCCAATTTGGAGAGTGCGCTACCCGGCTCCCCCATACTCGTGGCAGGGGAGAATTTGGATGAGGCTATTCAGAAGGTGATGGCTGAAGTAGAGTCGATAAGGATTAGGAGCGGCGAGGACGGTGTCGTCGTTAAGGCCGACACCCTGGGCTCGCTTGAAGCAATAGTAAGCGAGCTCGAGAAGAAGGGTGTTCCGGTGAGGATCGGAGACTTGGGCCCAGTCTCGGAGCGCGACGTGGTAGAGGCCTCAGTCTCCTCGAAGGACCCGACGCTCAGGGCTCTTCTCGTATTCAACGTTAGAGTGATGCCGGAGGCCATGGAGGAGGCTAAGAAGAGGAACGTCCCAGTCTTCGAGAACAAGATAATCTACCAGCTTGTCGAAGAATTTTCAGAATGGCGCAGGAGGGAGAAGCAGAGGGAGATGCAGACTCAGCTTGAGCAGCTCATCCTCCCGGGGAAGATAAGGGTCCTGCCCAATTATATTTTCAGGAGGAGCAAGCCCGCGATAGTTGGGGTCAGGGTTGAGGCAGGGGGGATAAAACCCGGCTCCCCGCTGATCAACCTTAACGGCGAGAGGGTCGGCGTCATACAGCAAATACAGAAGGAGGGTAAGCCGTTGCCCAAGGCCGAGGCAGGGGAGGAAGTAGCCATCTCAATACCGGAGGCAGTCGTGGGGAGGAGCCTTAAGGAGGACGAGGTCCTGCTCGTCGACGTCCCTGCTAGGGACGCCTCCTTGGTTAACAGGGTTTTCAAAAGCCAGCTTGAACCCCATTATCTGGAGGCTCTTGAAGAGGTTTCAAGCATTAAGAGGAGGGAGAATCCTTTCTACGGCCTCTGACAACTTAATGTTTTAATACAGGGCTTACCGGCATACTTTGCATGCCGCCCGAGTTCAAACTGTGCATCTCAGACCCCAAGACCGGTAAGACGGAGTCTGTCAAGCTAGAGGGGAGTAACGCAGTCCCCCTGCTGGGCTTGAAGATAGGAAGCGTCGTAGACGGCTCCCTAGCCGGCAAGCCCGGGGTTAAGCTGATGATAACAGGGGGCTCAGACAGGTCTGGAATACCCATGGTCGCCTCAGTGCAGGGCGGCGTGAAGAAGTATATTCTAGTGAACAAGAAGACTCGCGTCGGGGAAACGAGGATGAAAATGCTGGTGAGGGGGAACCAGATATCTGAAGACACGTACCAGGTTAACATGAAGATGGTTACGGAGGGTGTTTGAAAATCGAGGATTACAAGCGCGTGCAGCCCTGTCTAAACCTTGGAACTTTGGGTCACGTGGACCATGGGAAGACTACTCTCGTGCAAGCTATAACTGGCGTGTGGACTGCTAAGCATAGTGACGAGCTGAAGAGGGGTATTACGATAAAACTGGGGTACGCAAACTTCAGCGTTTTCCAATGTCCCAAGTGTCCGCCGCCCTACAACTATATTACTGAGCCCAGATGCTCATGTGGCTCCGAGGCTGTTTTCCAGAGGAAGATAAGCTTCGTAGACTCGCCTGGCCACGAGATTTTGATGACCACCATGCTCAGCGGCGCCGCGGTGATGGATGCTGCGATACTGGTGATAGGCGCTGACGAGGTCTGCCCCCAGCCCCAGACTTATGAGCATCTTCTCGCAGCCGAGATAATGGGTATCAAGAGGCTCATCGTCGTCCAGAACAAGATTGACATTGTCTCCAGGGAGAGGGCTTTGAAAAACCTGGAGGAGATTAAACAGTTTCTTTCTGGAACGAGTTTTGCAGACGCCACTATAGTGCCGGTTTCCGCGCAGCACAGGGTTAACATAGATGTTCTCCTCTACGTTATTCAGAAGGAGGTTCCCACCCCCGTCTTCGACCTGAGTTCTCCGGCTAGGATGATAATCATAAGGTCTTTCGACGTCAACAGGCCTGGGACCAGGGCTAGGGATATCCGCGGCGGTGTCATAGGGGGGTCGGTGGTGAGGGGTGAGATAAAGGTGGGCGACGAACTTGAAATACTGCCCGGGCTGAGGGTTAAGAAGGATGATGCTGTTGAAACCATCCCATTGACTGCAGAGGTTGTTTCAGTAGGCTTCGACAATGTTTTCGTAGAGAAGGTTAGGAGCGGCGGGCTAGTGGGGATAGGTACGACGCTAGACCCCTCCCTGGCTAAGAACGATATGCTCGTGGGCAACTTGGCCGGTAAGCCGGGGACTCTACCGCCCGTCACAAAGAGCGTAACGCTCGAGTACAGCATGTTCGAAAGGGTAGTCGGGGTAAGGGGCATGGTGAGGAATGAGCCGCTTAGGGTCGGGGAGGTTTTGAACGTGAACGTGGGCTCAGCCCTGACGCAGGCTACTGTAAAGGATGTTCGGGAGAACAGGATTAGGCTGGACCTTAGGATACCGGTGTGCGCGGAGAAGGGTCAGAGGGTTGCGGTCAGCAGGCTTTTCGAAAGGCGTTGGAGACTAATCGGACACGGTGTGATCATCGATTGATGGTTCTCTTAGACTCGAGCGCTCTACTCGCCCCTTTTGAAACGGGCGTCGACTTCGTAAGGGGGATTTTCGAGCTCACGGGGGGTGTTGCTAAACTAATAATGCCTTTTGAAACGCTTTTGGAGCTCAAGAGGCTGAGCGCCGGTAAGCCTAAGACGGCTGGCATGGCTAGGCTGGCGCTGGAGGCTGCTAGGGGAATCAGAGTGCTTCCCCCAACGGGCATGGCCTGCGACGATGCTCTCGTCTTCCTCGCAAAAACTTATAAATCGGCTGTTGCGACAGCCGACAGCGTGCTGCGCAGGAGGCTTAGGGCCCTTGGAATACCTGTTTTTTACCCCGCGGGGGAGGGTAGGATTATGGAGGCGGGGTTCGGGGAGGTGATGAGAGTTATTTAAGATAATAGAGATCGAGGACATTGTGAGGATCCCGCCGTCTAGGCTCGGCGACCCCGTCAGGGAGGTTTTCAAAAGCGTTTTGAGAGACAGGTATGAGGGCATGGTTATGGAGGGAGTCGGGTACATTATTCTCCTCGTGGATTATGATTTCGACCCTGTCGGGCAGGTTTATCCCGGAGACGGCCATAGTTACCACAGGGTCAGGGCAAAGGTGCTCACCTACTGTCCTGAGGTAAACGAGGTTGTAGAGGGCAGGGTTGTGGAAGTAGAGGAGTTCGGAGTCTTCGTCAGGCTCGTGACCACGGACGCGCTCATGCACGTCTCCCAGATAACTGACGACTACATGGATTACAACAGCTCTCAGGGTATTCTCGTCGGCAGGCAGACCAAGCGCATTATTCAGAAGAACGACTGGGTGAGGGCTAGGATAGCAGCAGTCTCAATAGGCAGAGGGTCTATGACTGATAAGATAGGCTTGACTGCGAGGCAACCCTTCCTGGGGAAGCCGGAGTGGATCGAGGAGGACATTAGGAAGCTGACTGGCGAGAAGCCAAAGCAGGAGGCTAAGGCATAATGCCCCTGCGAGCATGCTTGAATTGCAGGATGATAAGCGATTCGCCCAAGTGTCCTAATTGCGGCGGGGAAGAGTTCACTCAGGGGTGGGCTGGCGAAGTAATGATACTCAACCCTGAAGCATCCTCGATAGCCAAGCTGATAGGCGCAAGGGTTCCCGGCAGGTATGCGGTGAGGCTTAAATAGTGTCTTTAAAAGCGACTGAGGAGACTAGGAGAATAGTCAAGAGGCCCCTAGGAACACTGCTCAA
>CAZTSG010000009.1:3955-6357 GCA_964616835.1 uncultured Nitrososphaerota archaeon
GGAGAATCCTCGCGGAAGATGGTTTCTGAAATAATCGGCACGATGACGAGTAATGTTTAAAGCCTGATGAAAACGCCCATGAGCCTGTGGTGGAGGTAAGGATAGTGAAGGAGTCGGATAACCCTCTCTTGAAGAGGAGGGAGATACTGTTCGAGGTGCCGCATCCGGGGAAGCCTACTCCCACGGTGGCTGAGGTTAGGCAGATGATTTCAGCGATGAAAGGGGCTCCTCTGGACGCTGTGTACGTGGTGAGCCTGAAAAGCATTACTGGGAGACAGTCCTCATCCGGGGAAGCCCACGTATACTATTCTCCGGAGAACGCTTCGATAGAGCCGCTCCACGTTAAGGTTGCCAATATGCCTCCTGAGGAGAAGAAGAAGATGAAGGAGGAGATTAGGAAGAAGAGGATGGAGGCGAAGGCTAAGGCTGTTGGTGGGAGGAAATGAAGGACGTGATAAAATACTATGAGGTTGACGCCGGCAAGAGCGTTGTCAAGCTTAAGAACAGGAAGTGCCCGAGGTGCGGCAAGGTGATGGCTTTCCACAAGGAGGTTAAGCCAAGGTGGCACTGCGGCTCCTGCAACTACACGGAGTTCGTAAGGTGAGCTCCCCGTGGGGGAGCCTCTAACCTGCATCGGGTTCGAATCAACAGCACACACTTTTGGAATAGGAGTCGTCAAGTACCCTCCTTTCCAAATAATCTGCGACGTCAGAAGAACATACAGGCCTGTCTCAGGAGGGATACATCCGAGCGAGGCTGCTAAGCACCACGTGGATAAGGCTCTGGAAGCGCTTGTGGAAACAGTCTCGAAGTTTGACGTTAAGCAGGTCGACGTAGTGGCGTTCGCAAGGGGCCCCGGGCTGGGCCCGTGCCTCAGGATCGGGGCGGCGCTGGCGAGAATGCTCTCTCTGAAGCTTGAGAAGCCTCTGGTCGGTGTGAACCATGCTGCGTCCCACATAAACATAGCTAGAGCGTTAACGAGGGCTGTAAACCCCGTGGTCCTCTATGTTTCAGGAGGCAATACTCAAGTGCTCCACGCCTCCGGGGGAAGGTACGTCATACTCGGGGAGACCGAGGATATTTCCGTGGGAAACCTCATCGACGTATTCGCTAGGAAAGCAGGCTTAGGCTTCCCGGGGGGGCCGAGGGTGATGGAGCTCGCCTCGAAGTCGAGCAGGCTGGTTAAGCTCCCATACAGCGTCAAGGGCATGAACGTCTCGTTCTCCGGGATGCTGACAATGCTTGAAAGCCTGGTGGGCAAGGAGCCTGTTGAAGACCTCTGCTTCTCTATCCAAGAGACAGCGTTCTCAATGCTGATAGAGGTTTCTGAAAGGGCGATGGCGATGCTTGGAGTTAACGAATTCATAATAGCCGGCGGCGTCGGGGCAAACTCTAGGCTGAGACAGATGGCTGGGGAAATGTGCAGGGAGAGAAACACTGTCTTCAAAGACTATCCTGTAGAGTATTACGCTGACAACGGTGTCATGATAGCTTGGGAGGGAATAATACAGTATATGCTGGGGGAAAAGCTTGCAGTAGAGGATTCCACGGTTAAACCGAGGTGGAGGATAACGGATGTCAAGCCCCCTCCCACAGGGATGTACGAGAATTAGAACCCTGTACCAGGGTGCTGAAGCAATCGTAGACCTCTGCGAATGGATGGGCATGAAGGTGGTTGTTAAAACCAGGATTCCAAAAGGGTATAGAGTTAAAGAGCTGGATGAGTCGATAAGAAAATCCAGGACAGTCAGGGAAGCATCGATCCTAAGCTCAGCCAAGAAGGCGGGGGTTGAAACACCATTCGTATACCACGTGAACCCGGTTGAAAACTGGATAATAATGAGCTACGTCGAGGGAGAGAGTCTTAGGAGCCTACAGTATTCTAGCGCTTTCCCAAGCCTAGTAAGAAAGCTTGGAAGCATTATTGGCATGCTTCACTCAGCGGGCATAGTGCACGGCGACCTTACTCCGGCGAACGTCATCGTATCCGGGGAGAGACTCGTGTTAATAGACTTCGGATTAGGAGAATATTCTAACGAGGTTGAGAAGAAGGCTGAAGACATATACACGTTAGTCTCAAGCCTGGCATCGCTTCCAAACTATGAAGCGCTCGTAAACCTTTTCTTAGAAGGCTACAGGTCTTCGGCAAGAGAATCTCCTAAAGTCGAGGAGAGGCTTAGAGAGATAAGTATGAGAGGCAGATACGTGGAGAGAGAGCTAAGGAGGCGGTTAGCTTCTCCTTAAACCTTATGGTTGAGACTGCAGACTTCACTCAACAATTTTCATATATTTTAAACAAATAGTTCTTAGGCTAGCAGCGTTTTCAGCCTCCTTCTCAAACTGCCGGAGAAGTATAAGGCTGATGAAGATTTGGTTAACAAAGCCATGGAGCTGGATAAGGC
>CAZTSG010000009.1:6457-38642 GCA_964616835.1 uncultured Nitrososphaerota archaeon
GGATAAGGCGTACAGGGAAATCCTCAGGTTTTTGAAAATAAGCAACCTCCAGCTATACCTTTACACAGTAAGGGAATATGAGAAAATGAGGGAAAACAGACTTTATTCATAAAGGAGATAGAGGGAAAAGGAATACCCATCTTAATAAGATAGGCTCTAGATATCTTTCTCAAACAACCAGATTTTAATTCGATTTTTGAAGAATGTTCATCCAGTAGATTAGCGATCCAATACTCGGGCTTAGACCTTCATCCATATTGTAGAGAAATAGTGGCTTAATGGATATTAACATGATGTTTCTCATTATTTTGCTATTATGACTCTGTCGTGTACTGCTTTCAAGGCTTTTCCAGCATCTTCCATAAGGACGATGAAAGATATGCTTGTCTCAGAGGAGCCCTGGGCTATTGCGAGAACGTTTACTCCCGCTTCCGCTACCGCTGTGAAGATTTTGGCGGCAACTCCCTTCGTCCCCCTCATCCCCTCTCCTACTGCTGAGATTACTGCCACACCCCTCTGAGTCTTTATTCGCTTCACAACCCCCTCCCTACCGAACCCTTCCCTCAAGCCTTTTAGAGCCCGGTCTAGATCAGCGTCTCTAACTACGAGCGTTATTCCTATTTCTGAAGCATCTTGGCTTATCATGCAGACGCTAACACCCCTCTTAGCGACTTCTCCGAGTATTGCTGAAGCTACTCCTGGGGTTCCAGCCATGGCAGCGCCCTCCACGGTGAGAATACTCATGTCGGGTATCATCGCGACAGCCTTGACTATCTGCTTCTCCACAGCCTTCTCGAAGCCTATTGTCGTCGACTCCTTAAACGGGTCCTTAATACTAGTAACCAGTATTCTCACACCGAGCTCTTCAGCCAGCTCCACAGCCCGCGGGCTTACGAACCATTCCCCGAGCCTGGAAAGCTCCAATGCTTCGGTATACGACAGGATTGGGATTACCCTCGCGTTCTCGACGAGGCTTGGGTCGGCAGTATATACTCCACCGTTCGCCTTAGGCACGTAGACTTCTTTCAACCCCAGCTCTTTTGCAACAAGTATTGCTATAACGCTCCCCATACCCTTTTTCAGAGCTGCTTCATTGCCCTGCTTGTCGACGCAGGACCTGCCGGATATGACAAGTGCTCCTCCTAGGGCTTTTCTAAGTTCATCAGGCTTATTGAGGTCGACGCAGTGGCTCCACGGAAGCTCATAGTCTTCAACAAGCGTGAAGCCCGCTTGCCCCGCTGGGAGCCACTTAGAATCTGCTCCAAACGTCTTAAGATAGTTTGAAACAATCATCGCAACAGTGTTGCAAAATAGGTTTTGCATTATTGACACGCCCTTGGGCGTTGCTCCGCCAGCTTTTTTCTCAGCACGCAAGTATTCCGAGATCCTGTTCAGATTCTCAACAATCTCAGCGTCGACGGTCCTCCTCTTATCCTCAGGAAGCCCTTTTGAAGTATTGTTCAACTCTGACGCGAGTTTCTCAACAGCCTCTTCCTCGCTTACCCGCGAGGACGCGGCATCGGATATTATCCTCACCGCCTCCTCCCGGGGCTCAACGATTAAGACCAGTCCTCCGTCAGCTTCCCCGGCCAGCTTGCCGCATAGCTCCTTCAGGTCGAGCCCAGTGTTCTCAAGGCTTAGGCTAACTATTTTCAACGCATGCTCTCCTCCGCTATCTCGAATATGTCCCTGATTATTGCTGCAGCGGTTTCAAAGGGTCCGGCACCCTTCCCAGTTAAGCATACTGGTCCAGCTCTCCTCATCCTAAACTCCACCGCGTTCAGCGTCCCGTAGACATCCAGCACATCCCCCCTCTTAAGCTTTGAAGGCCCTACTCGAAGCTTCCCCTCCTCAGTGAATTCTCCCACGAGCTTTATGGATTGTCCCCTTGAAGCGGCTTCAGCCAATTCCTTGGGAGTAATGTTCTCTATGCCCTTGAGCTCAACCTCGTCAACCGTGTGCCCGCCCTCTATAGTGTTCGCTATTATCGTAATCTTGTAGGCAGTATCCATTCCCGAAACATCCATCGTCGGATCGGCTTCTGCAATACCCATCTCCTGCGCGAGCCTGAGTGCTTCAGCGTAGCTCCTCCCCTCCTCCATTAGGGTAAGTATGTAGTTGGATGTCGCGTTCAAAACACCCCTGCAGCTCTCCACAACGTCTCCGATGGTGAGCGTCCTCAGCGTTTTCAAAACCGGGAGGCCTCCCCCGACTGTCGCACTGTACTTCACGATCCTCCCCCTGGATGATGCTGCTCTCATCAAACTATCGTAATCGTATGCGAAGGGAGCCTTATTCGCTGAGACGACGTGAGAACCGTGTTCAAGAGCCTTAAGGATGTGTTTCAAAGCAGGTCCAGAGCCTCCTCTCGCCGTCGGAGTGGCTTCAACAGTCACGTCTGGCTGCACAATGCTCATTGCTTCGACAGCACTCATCCCTGGAAAGCCCCCCTCCTCGGAACACGCTACACTACCCTTCTCAGCCTTCGTAGCGAGCATTCTGCTCGCCTTAACGCCTTCTTGAAGTATTGCAGCCCCTCCCCTATCCACAATGCCTACAACCCTGGGTTCGACGCTAAGCCTCCGAAACCTGCGTCTCTCCTCCTCCAGAAGCTGCAGGAAGGCTCTCCCGACGTTTCCGAATCCTATTAGAAGTATCCTCATAACAGCTTCCTCAGAGCCTCCACAGGGTTCTCACCGGGCTGGATGACGAGCTCGGCGAAGGGCTCTATCTTCACATCAGGATCCTTTAAACCATGCCCGGTTACGACGGCGACAACAATATCATCCTTCTTGAAGAAACCCTCCTTTGCGAGCTTTACTATTCCCGCTATCGATGCTGCTCCGGCGGGCTCTGCGAATATTCCCTCAGCCCTAGCCAGGTCAACCTGGGCCCTAAGTATCTCGCTGTCGCTAACCGTTAATGCATTGCCCCTGGAGTCCCTTATCGCTTTCAGAGCCTTCTTCCAAGAGAGCGGCCTCCCTATTCTTATGGCTGTGGCTACTGTCTCTGGCTTTTCAACAGGCTCTATCTCGCTCCTCCCCTCGGAGAATGCTCTCGCTATCGGGGCAGCTCCCTCAGCCTGGACCCCAATCATCCTCGGCAGGGAGTCGGATAGCCCCGCCTCCTTGAGCTCTAGGAATCCTTTCCACCCTGAGGCAATGTTAGCAGCATTGCCCACGGGGTATACGACAAAGTCTGGAACCCCATTGAGCTCCTCCCATATTTCGAAGGCTGTTGTCTTCTGACCCTCGATCCTATAGGGATTTACTGAGTTCAAAACGTAGACGCCCAGCTCAGCGCAGTGTGAAAGAAGCATTTTCAGAGCGTCGTCGAAATTCCCCCTTACTCTAACTATCGTGGCGCCGTGTGCGACAGCCTGCAGAAGCTTCCCCGCAGCCACGTAGCCGTCTGGCAGGAATACGAAGCTCTTCAAACCTGCTCTAGCAGCGTAGGCAGCCATCGAGGCTGAAGTGTTTCCGGTTGAGGCGCATGCAACGCTTCTCTGGCCGAACCTTAACGCAACGCTCGTCCCAACAGTCATCCCCCTGTCCTTGAACGAGCCTGTCGGATTCGCCCCCTCGAACTTGACATACAGGTTTTTCAAACCTATTTTGCTACCTAGGTTCTCAGCCTTCACGAATGGAGTATCCCCCTCGTTCAAGCTCACGATACTGTCTACCTTGGGCAATAGGCTCCTATACCTCCAAACCCCCCTCCCTTGGAAGGAAACGTTTTTGAAAACGCTCCTAGAGTAGGCTACTTCAAGAAGACCGCCGCACTTTTCGCAAACCAGCACGCCCGGCCCCGGCTTATGCAGTGAGCCGCAGTCTATACAGGCCAGGGCCTCGTCTTCCCGACAGCCCATCTGCCCGCCTATCCGTTTATCCAGAAGTTTTAAGGTTTTAATACTTCCCAGCTTTGCTCTGAGCGATGCGCACCCTCCTCTTCATAACCGGTAACAAGGGTAAGTTCATAGAGGCTAAGACTCTACTCGGAGAATTCGGAATAGAGGTTGAACAGGCTGACTTAGATATTATAGAGCCCCAGGCGGAAACGTTGGAGGAAGTTGTTGAGGAATGCGCTAGGGAAGCGTTAAGGATCGCGAAGAGAAGCTTCATCATCGAAGACTCCGGCCTATTCGTAAACGCTCTGAACGGCTTCCCAGGAGTATACTCTTCATACGTCTATAGGAAGATAGGGTGCGAAGGAATACTAAAACTCTTAGCAGGCTCAGCAGACAGGTCGGCATACTTCATGGCTGTACTAGCATACGGAGAACCGCGGGGAGAAATCAGGATCTTCACGGGGAGAGTCGACGGAACGATTGCGACGGAGACGCGTGGGAAAAGCGGGTTTGGTTACGACCCCTTGTTCATCCCCCTCGGCTCCAGCCTGACTTTCGCAGAGATGGGTATCGAAGAGAAGAATAAATTCTCTCACAGGGCTAGGGCGTTGAGAACATTTGCGTCATGGTTCCTGAAGAAGCATGGGGAGAAGTAGATGAGTCTCGTGTAAGTATTGCTGCATTGTGATTAGAGTTATACCTAGCTATGTGATCGAGTTTTCCAGCAACTCATCGCCTGAATGTTAAAAATAAGCCTTCTCTTACTCTTATGCCCAGTAACTCTCTCAGAGAAGCTTAAATAGGGGTTTGTCAGAGGAAACTTGGCTTAAAGATTGGCTAGGATGCACAGTCATAAAAGGGGTAAATCAGGTTCTCATAGACCTGCTTATAGCGGGCCCCCGCCGTGGCTACCATATAAGCCTGAGGAGGTTGAGGAGCTCGTCGTCAAACTGGCTCAAGAGGGGCATGGACCCTCTGAGATAGGCAGGATACTCAGGGACTCGTACGGCATACCTCTCGTGAAAAGCGTAACGGGTAAGAAGATATCGAGGATACTTCTTGAGAGGGGTGTGGAGTTCTCTAGGACTGAAGACCTCGACAGGCTCGTAGCGAAGGCTGAGAGAATGGTTGCTCACTTGACTAAGCATAGGTCTGACCGTTTCAACGTTCACAACCTCCAGCTCGTAGAATCCAAGATCAGAAGGCTCGCAAGGTATTATGCTAGAAAGAAGGTGCCG
This sequence comes from uncultured Nitrososphaerota archaeon, assembly GCA_964616835.1. Classification (GTDB taxonomy): domain Archaea; phylum Thermoproteota; class EX4484-205; order EX4484-205; family JAAOZP01; genus JAAOZP01. The sequence continues at coordinate 11,543 of CAZTSG010000009.1, forward strand.
TTGCCCGACCTCAGGGTTCTTGAAGCAAAGGTATGATTAACCAGTCTGAGGCGCAGAGGGTTTTTATTTCGAAAGCCAGGGAGCTGGCCGGCGGGATTAGCTCCTTCGACTGGGATGATGTGCTCGTAGTCTTCCACGCTGATGCGGACGGTACTGCTGCCGCAGCAATAGCCTGCATGGCGCTGAGGAGCATGGGCCTATCTTTCTGCGCCAGGTCTGTTAAACAGATCGATAAGACTACGCTGGAGAACATAGCCTCGTCATCAAAGCCCGTCATATTCCTAGACATAGGGTCAGGATACTTAGACGAGATAAGGAGTATACTCGACCCCTCGAAGGTGGTTATACTTGACCACCATGAGCCGGAGGGTGATCGTAGCAAAATCCTCATGCTTAATCCGAATGAGCATGGTTTAAACGGCGGCTCGGATATCTCCGGCTCAGGGGTCTCCTACCTTGTTTTCAAAAACCTTGTAGACGACTCCAAGAGGATGAATGAGCTTGCGATAGTGGGTGCCCTAGCGGACATGCAGGACACTGGTCCGAACAGGTCTCTCTCCGGCTTGAACTCTGCGATAGTTCTGGAGGGCGAGGAGAATGGTTCGGTCATGGTTGAGGAAGACTTCGTCTTCTTCGGCAGGGAGACCCTGCCAATACATGTCTCCATCGCATCCTCCTCCAACTTCATAATACCCGGCTTGACTGGGGATGAGAGCGTCGCCCTGAATTTTCTCAAGAGCCTGGGCATAGAGGTTAAGGAGGACGATACTTGGAGGACTTTCAACAGCCTCTCGGAGGCGGAGAAGTCCAGGCTGTTAACAGGCCTTATGCAGTACATGTCTGACCTCGGTCTCTCCCCCGAGAGCGTTCAAAACATGTTTGGCACAGTGTACGTTTTCACATCGGAGCCCAGGGGGACTGTTCTAAGAGACGGGAGGGAGTTCTCCGCCCTCTTAAACTCTTGCGCGAGAATGGGTTTCCCACACGTCGGCTTGGCTGTAGCGATGGGTGAGAAGGGAAGGCTGTTCGAAGAGGCTCAGCGAATCAGCAGGGATTACAGGACGGTGGTTTCGAAATCTCTTTCAAACATTCTAAGCGTACCCGGGGCTAGAGTTGAGTCGGAGAGGATCCTCTTGTATAACGGGGAGGGCATTGTGGATCCCCGGGTCCTCAGCCCAGTAGCATCAATAATATCCTCAAGCCTCCCCAAGGACTTCAGCAAGATTCTGATAGTTACTGCTGCCGAGGACGATGTTCTAAAGGTCTCGATAAGGGTTCCTAAGAACCTTGTGCAAAAGGGCTTCGACGGGGGTCTCTTGGCTTCTTCGGCGGCGAGGCAGGTCGGGGGCTTGGGCGGGGGGCATGACGTCGCCTCAGGCGCGACAATACCTAGGAGGAGGCTTCAAAGCTTCATGGAGGCTGTGGAGAAGAATGCGGCGGAGCAGTTCAATAGGCTTCGCGAGGCTTGAAGCGTTTTTCGAAAACCCTTGCACAGCGAAGATCATATACTTGTCGATAAAGCCGGACGAGTCTTTTAAGGCTAGAGGTCTTAGAGCTTTCTCAAAGCTCGAGGGCAATCGGGTTGTTTTCAAAATAGCGTGTAAAAGAGGTATTATGTCCCTCGCCTACACTATCTACGAATACCTTCAGCACCTCAAGACTGTCGAGGATGCTGCTTCACTACTCGAGGAGGCCAAGTATCAGTGTAGACAGGGCTCACAGGCCTCCAAACATTCTTCACCTCAATAGGCCAGTCATCGTGGTTGAAGCCGTGCCTAGCTAGGAATGCGTATACCCATCTTTCAAGACCGTTTCCAGAGCAGCCTGTCCAAACCTCCCTGTTCCTCCTCTCCTTAATGTCGAACCATTCCACATACTTGTCGTAGTGCACGGAGGCGTTTGCTATTTCAAGCCATTCCGCTGAACTCCTATCACCCCTGAAGGGCAGGTACGCCTCTATGTCTATCGTCGCCGGGACCTTCCTCTCCACATCCCTAACCACTCCGGCGTGAGCCATCCAGACGGGCGTTACTTCTGCTGTCCTAACCTCTAGGTCGAGAGTCTTATCCAGCAGGTTAACGTAATTATCTATCAGCCTATCCCTTATCTCGCCGACTTCATCAGGCCTGCCGAGGTATACTATCTCTATCCTCGTGAAAGCTGTGAGCCTCTCAAGGCTTCTCAATCCCCCTGCCTCATGCCTGAAGCTGAACCCAGACTTGTCGTAGAGCTTTACGGGAGGATTATCCAGATTGACAACCTCCCCTGAGAAAAGCTCGTAGAACGGCTCGCACTGGGCATAAGGCAGGCAGAAAGAGGGTTCTTTCAACAACGGTTTCAAAAGGCTTGGCTTAGTGTCGTTGAAAACCTTGACCGAGTCAGCGTAGTCTTCAAAGAAGCTCAGCTCCCTCAAACCGGGCTCAGAAACATAAAGCATCTCGTGAGGTATGCCTGTGAGCTGACCCTTCTTCTTCATGACTTCAAGCGGTATTAGCTTCGGGAGCACGATCTCTTGGAAGCCGAGGGGCTTCAAAACATTCTCCACAATCATGTTTTCAAAAATTCTCAGCAGGCTTGTGTAGGGCTGCAGGTAGTACCATATTCCTGGGTGGAATCTTTTAACCCAGCCCTCCTCCTCCATAACCGGCCCCGGGTCCCCACTGTACTTTACAGGCTTCTCAACGCTCCTCCATATTATTCTGTGAACCTCCCTGGCTTCTCCAATGGCCTCCTGCTTCTCGATGAACAGGCTTATTATCCTATCCGGCACCTGGTTGTAAAGATCCGCCTCGTTAACCTCCAGCCAGTATTTCAACCCCTCTTTAACCGCCTCAGCCTTTCTGACAAGGGGTAGCTTGACCTCTCGGAGGTTCTCTCCGATGAACAAGACTTCGAAAGACTTGACGCTTATGCTTCTGACGCCGAGCCCCATGCTGGGGCCAAGCTCCTCGCTCAAGGCTTTCCTAGCTCTCTTAATAGCCTCATGAGCCCTCACCCTCCTTCCTGATTCCACGGTTATGCTTACAACGCTTCCCTTCACCGTCAATTCTTCTATTCGAGGAGCCTCGCCACCCCCAGACCCCTTGGAGAATATCTTAGGGAAGCTCGATAGAGCGTAATCAACAACCTTCTCGACCTCGCCGCCGAGAAGCTCTCTGCTCAGGTTTAGCTCCGCCGAGACCCTCAGCCTAATATCCTTAACAACCCCTTTCTCCCCTTCCAACACCCCTAGAGCTTGAAGAGCATAGTTTAAATATGTTGTCTCCGAAGTTTTCCCGAGCTTGGTAAAGCAGAAGGGAGTGAAGAAGTGGTTTACGGCGATTGCCCCAGACTACCTAGGAGGCAAGCAAGTGTGCCAACTGGTTACTCACGACCCCCGCGACCTCATAGGAAGGACGATCAGCCTCTTGTTAAGCGAGCTCACTGACGACCCTTCCCACACGACGGTCAAGGTACGTTTTAAGGTGGTGGGCGTCAACGGGGAGGATGCGATCACAGACTTCTGGGGCTACGAGCTCGACAGGGACTTCGTGAGAAGCCTGTTGAGAAAAGGGTCTTCCAGGGTGGACACGATTTTCGAAGCAACGACTAAAGACGGCTACAGGATGAGGGTCACGGTGCTGGCGATAACCCGTTACAAGGCTTCTCAATCGCAGAAGAAGAAGATGAGGAAGGCTATGATGAACGTTATACTGGGCAAGTGCAGTAAGCTCAACTATGCTCAATTCGTCCAAGAGCTCGTCTTCGGGAAGATAGAATCAGACCTCTACAATGAGGCTAAGAAGTTCCACAGGATAAAGCTCGCGGGCGTTAAGAAGATGAAAGTGCTTGAGGCGCCGATCAAGCTGGAGGAGGTTAAGGCGAGCCTGGCTGAGGCTGCTTAAGATTGTCGGGGAACCTTAGTGAAGAAGAGCTTATGGAGATCGCTTTAAAAGGGTATTCTGAAGAATTGGAGCCAAAGTCGCTCAAAGGGTATTCTCCAAACGTCTTCGACTACATAAGGAGGTGCGAGAGCAACGAAGAAGCCTTTCAGATAATAGACTTCCTGGTTTCGCGCGGCGAGCTTCCTGAAAGGGTTGCGCAAGTGGTTAAGAAGACGATAATCGAAAAGGGGCTTAGGTTCTACGGTCCGAAGAAGGACGTCGGCTACTACGTCGAGAAATACAGGTTGGGAGAGGACTAGCTCCTCCTGCCCACGGCCACTATGCTGACCACGTCATCGTCCTTGAGAACATATTCTTCTCCGAGCCTGATCTTGCTCCTAGCATCTATAGCGTAGAGAAAGTTCTCCATCAGGTCCGTGTGTATCAGGCCGGCGAATTCTCGGACGTTCATCCCCCTCGGGACAAGATAGACATCAGGCAGGACGTTGCCCCTCTTATCCGTAAGCCTATTGGGGTCCTCCACTGGGTATACTGTTATCATATCCAAGGCCCTGAAGTACACCTTGTTGAGCAGCTCCTGGACTCCAGTAGAGCCCCAGGGCTTCAAAACCCTGCTCCTAACCATTTCAAGAGCCTCAGCCTGCTTCTCCCTGAGCGAACCAGGGTTTATTATCCTGAAATCACTATCCCCCGGCAGGTATTCCACCAAGCCTGCTTCAGCAGCCCTTCTCAAAACCAACTCTGCCTCGGCGCTTATCGGAATAGGGTCGTACCCCGCCTCCCTCATCCTCCTAACCCCCTCCTCAGCCCCCTTCTTATCTATCTTGTTCGCAGCGATGACCATCGGCTTAGCAATCATCCTTATGCTTCTCGCCAATTCGAGAATCGTGCTCCTGCTCCACTGGGAAACATTATCGGGTGGACCTACTTCTCCAACAGCCTTCTCAACATGCCTCCTGCTTATCGCGAGGCCGCTTAATACTTGGCTGAGAGCATCCTCAACGCTCGCCCTACTCGGCTTAGCCCTGGGAACCTTTTGAAGCCCCCTCTCTATTATGCCGGCGAGCCAATAATCATACTCTTCTTCAAGAAACCTTATGTCTCTCAGGGTATTCTCCGGATCAGGGTCGACGGGCCTGCCCTCCGCATCCAAGCTCCCTGAAGCGTCTACCACGTGTATCAGAGCGTCTGCAACGCTTATCTCTGAAAGAAACTGGTTTCCGAGCCCCCTCCCCTCATGGGCGCCGGGAACTATGCCGGGGAGGTCAACTAGCTCAACAGGTATGAACCTAAAGCCGTCGACGCACCTCGAATTCACAGGATTATCCACGACGCCCAGGCTCTTGCAAACACACTTCTTCCTCAAATATCCAACACCCTTGTTCGGAGTAAGCGTAGTGAAAGGGTAGTCTGCAATCTTAACGATATTAAGTGTTAAGGCTGAATACAGTGTTGATTTGCCGACATTAGGCTTACCCGTTAAGCCGACTAGCCTCGTAACCATTGTAAGTATCTCTACACCACTAGGATTTAAACAGTATTTTGAAGTTCGTAGTTAAATGTTAAAAATACGATTGCATTCAGGGTTAGGAATGCTGATCCAGTTGTTTCAATACCTCTCGCCAATTACTGGTTTCATCAATGTTCTTGAAGCCCAGGCGTGAAACGCCTCCGATACTACTGCCTTCCCCCGGCATCGTTTTTCCCAGCCTTTCATAACGAGTTGCTAATGCTATTTTCCAGCATAATTCGTTGGAATAGCTTATATACGGGTGGTTTTAGGCGAATACTCTGGCGATGCGTTCAGCGATGCTCAACGGTACAAGGGTCTTGGTGGCAGACCATATTCATGAAGAAGGGCTGCGCATACTTCGGAACGCAGGGTTGAGGGTCGACGATATGGCTGGCATAAGCAGGGAGGAGCTTCTCAAAACCATAGGCGATTACCACGTGCTGGTAGTGAGGAGCAGGACCCTCGTAGACAAAGAGGTGTTGAGAAGGGGGCGGAGTCTAATCATAGTCGGTAGGGCAGGCTCCGGGCTTGACAATATAGACGTTGAGGAGGCGGAGAGGCTGGGGGTAAGAGTCGTCAATTGTCCGAATTACGTTGCAAAATCCACTGCCGAGCTCACGATCGGGCTGATACTCTGCCTGCTACGCAAGATTGTTTTCTGCGACGCCTGCATGAAGTGCGGCGTCTGGAGTAAGAGTACGCATGACGGCGAGATGCTCTGGGGCAAGAAGGTTGCGGTAATCGGCTGGGGTAGGGTTGGCAAGAGAGTGTCGAAAATCCTCAGGGCATTCGGGTGCGAAGTGGTTGTCGTAGACCCCTTCGTAGACCCTCAGGAAGCTGTTTCCAAGGGGTTCTCATACTCCCCTCTCGACGAGGCCCTTAAGACATGCGATATTTTCACAGTGCACGTCTCTCTGAACGAGAACACTCGGAGAATGTTCGGGGCAAGAGAGTTCTCGATGATGAAGCCAGGCGCCTACTTCGTAAACACTTCCAGGGGAGACGTTGTAGACGAGGAGGCTTTAATAGAGGCTTTGAAATCCGGGAGGCTTAAGGGAGTGGCGCTCGACGTCTACAGCAGCGAGCCGCCTAGGCTTCCAAAAATCCCTGAGGGCCTTAACGTTGTCTTCACCCCTCACATAGGTGCTCAGACGGTTGAAGCCCAGAGGGAGACGGCTAAAATGCTGTCCCGAAGAATTATAAGGCTGCTCTCTCAGGCTAATGGCATTAAGAGTGTAGGGAGATGAAGAGGGTTAAACTGTCTAAAGAGTCGAGAACGCTCCTGACGGAGGCTGTTGAAGAACTCCGCAGGAAGGAGCTCATAGAGTGGAGGCGTCAGCCAGCAGTAGTTAGGGTTGAGAAGCCCACTGACATCGAGGCCGCTAGGAGGCTGGGCTATAAGGCTAAGCCTGGGTTCATAATCGTCAGGTCCAGAGTCAGGAAAGGGGGGAGGAGGAAGCCTAGGCCAAGGTCTGGGAGGAGGCCTAAGCACATGGGCGTCGTGCTTTTTAAACCGGGGAAGAGCAGGCAGGAGATGGCTGAGGAGAGAGCTGCCAGGAAGTATCCGAACATGAGGATACTGGGCTCCTACTGGGTTGGGGAAGACGGTGTCTACAAGTGGTTTGAAGTAGTCATGGTTGATCCTAACCATCCTGCTGTGCTAAAGGATCCGAGGTTCAAGTGGTTGAGAAATGAATAGCCAAGACGAGAAGAGAATACTTATTTTCGACACTACGCTGAGGGACGGCAACCAGGCTGTGGGAGTAAACTTCTCGCTCGACGACAAGATTAAGATAGCTCTCAAGCTAGATGACCTTGGAGTCGACTATATCGAGGGAGGGTGGCCTAACGAGACCAACCCGATAGACGTCGCCTTCTTCCAGAGCATATTGAAATACAGGCTTAGGGCTAGGATCTCCACCTTCGGGAGAACACGCAAGCCGATGGTTAGGGCTGAGGACGACCCTGATCTGAAATACTTGGCTCAGCCTGACATACCCACTGTAACAATATTCGGGAAAGCGTGGAGACTGCACGTTAAGGATGTTCTGAACACGACCCTAGAGGAGAACCTTAACATGGTTTACGATAGCGTCAAATACTTGAAGAGTCTGGGGAAGGAGGTTATATTCGACGCTGAGCATTTCTTCGACGGCTACAGGGATAGTCCTGACTACGCTATGGAGGTTTTAAGCATGGCTGAGGAGGCCGGCGCCTCCTTCTTGGTTCTGGCTGACACGCGGGGCGCATCAGACCCCCTGGAGGTCTACGAGGTCACTAAGAAGGTTGTAGACCGTTTCAAGACGCCCGTTGGCATTCATGCGCACAACGACACAGGCATGGCTGTGGCGAACAGTGTCGCTGCGGTCAAGGCTGGGGCAGTCATGGTTCACGGAACCGTGAACGGAATAGGTGAGAGATGTGGAAACGCTGACTTGGTGCAAGTCATAGGCGTCTTAGCAACAAGGTTGAATTGTAAGATGAACGTTAACCTGAGGATGCTCTCCACAGTATCGCAGTACCTGAGGGACATAACCTCCATGGAAGAGAACCCTTGGCAACCCTTCGTTGGAAAATATGCTTTCTCGCATAAGGGTGGTGTGCACGGCGATGCTGTCGTAAAGAACAGGGAAGCATACGAGTTTACAGACCCAGCTATCTTCGGAAACACGAGCGCTATAGTCGTATCTTCACAATCCGGCAGCGCAAGCCTCGCCGCTAAGGCGCAGGAGATGGGCTTCGAAATCGATAAGAAGGATCCTAGGGTTCTGGAGGCTCTTAAGAAAGTCAAGGATCTGGAGTCTAAGGGGTATGTTTTCGAGAATGCTGATGGAAACCTCTTCCTAATACTCTACGAATCCATTTACGGTCCGCCGCAGCTCTTCGAGCTTGAACACTGGACCTCCATAGTGACTTGGCTGGGCGATAGGCAGGTTGTAGAGTGCCTCGTTAGAGTCAGGGTCGGCGGAGTGAGCATGACTGCTTCAGCCGAGGGAAACGGCCCCGTCAACGCTTTCGACAACGCTTTGAAGAAAGCGCTGAGCCCCATCTACCCAAAGATCGCTTATGTCTCGCTCATAGGCTTCAGAGTCAGGGAGATCGACGCCCCGTCTGGCACAGCAGCATCCGTTAGGATTCTTGCGGAGTTTGAATCAAACGGGAGCAGGTGGACGACGATAGGTGTTTCAACAAACATTCTGAAGGCTGCTGAAGAAGCTTTGGTAGCGGGCTACAAGTATTTCCTGCTCAAGTTCTCAAGCACATAGAGCTTATAAACCGCAGTAATCGCACGCTAAGCATCCTAGTAAACTTTTTAAACACTGTTTTAGAGAGGGCTCCATGCCAAGCTTGTGGAAGAATGCAGCAGGATCCTCGGAAGCCTTGCTTAGGGCTTCGGGAGGACTCTTTTTCCGGACCTATTAACTATTAGGTTTTTAAACCTCATTAGGAGGTTGTTGCAATGGGTTCCAACCAGCTTCTCGTCGTCAAGTTCGGGGGTGCTGCCCTCTCCACGAAGGAGAGGGTTGAGCATGCCGCCGAACTCGTAGCCCAAGAGGTTTCAAACGGGAGTAAGATAGTCGTAGTGGTTTCCGCAATGGGTTCGACGACAGATACTCTCATACAGCTTTTCAAAGACGCTAACGATTCTAAACTGATGGATGAAATACTCTCCATGGGTGAGAGGACGAGCGCGAGAGTCTTCGCCTCCACGTTGAACGCTAAGGGTGTTAAAGTAACTTTCCTAGACCCCTCTTACGAAGAATGGCCTATAATAACAGACAGCAATCATGGGAACGCTAGGATAATCGTAGACGAGTCCTGCAAGAGGATTAAGAGTGTTGTGGAGAACCTGCTGAAGGAATACGATGTAATCGTGTTCCCCGGCTTCGTGGGCAGGGATGAGAAGAACCACATCACGACCCTAGGCAGGGGCGGGAGCGATTCAACAGCCTTCATACTCGCCTCCGCCTTGAAGCCTTCTGATACGATACTCGTCACAAGCGTGTCTGGAATAATGTCCGCCGACCCTAAAATGATAAAGTCTGCGAAGAAGCTCGACGAGCTGACTACAGATGAGCTTGCAGCACTCGCAGACGTGGGGGTCAAATTCATACATAAGGCATCGCTCCGATACCTACCCCCCTCGTTCAAAGTCAGGGTGATAAGCTACGATTCTAAAAGCCTGAGGAACGAGGGTACTCTCATAATGTCTTCAGTGCCGCCGCTCAGCATGGAGGTTTTTGAGAAACCTTTGTCGGCAGTAGTCTTCGTAGGACGCAGCACGAATTCGGTGATGAGAGCGATAGACGTCCTTAAATCAGCGAATAACGACGGCCTCAGGTTCCTAGGCTTCTTATCTAACAACAAGGAGGTTTTAGCGTATTTCGAAGGCAGTATTCCGGAGGGTTTAGCTCAGAGAATGCACGACATGTTCATGACTGACGGGGACTCTGTCGGGTTAGCAGTACGACAAGGCCTCCGCGGAATAGTAATACGTGGCACAGACCTGCATGAGACTCCCGGCGTGCTATACAGGATATCTGCCCCGCTGGCTAAGGAGGGTGTTAACATCCACGGGATCATAACCCTCGGCTCATACTTCATAGTGGTCCTGCCGCAGGAGCATGTTGAGAAGGCTTTCAAACTGTTGAGCGAGGCGTTTAGAATTGAGGAAGATTAGCGTAGCCGTACTAGGTGCAACAGGGCTGGTGGGGCAGAGGTTTGTCAAGCTGCTCTCCGACCACCCGTTTTTCGAAATAAGGGTGCTCACCGCCTCTGAAAGAAGCGTCGGGAAGAAGTACAGAGAGGCTGCTCACTGGCTCCTGGGCGGAAGCCCGCCGGAGCATGTTTCAGACATGATTGTCCAAGAGACTAAGCCGGAGTCCGTGAGGGACGTCGACCTTGTTTTCTCAAGCCTCCCGAGCGAGGTGGCTGTTGAAATAGAGCCGAAGCTCGCTGAACAAGGGTTTAAAGTGGTTTCTACGACGAGCGCTTTCCGGATGGACCCTCTTGTCCCAATGATAATCCCGGAGGTGAACCCTGACCATCTGAGCCTTATAGAGAAACAGCGCGAGGAGAAGCGTTGGAAAGGTTTTCTCGTAACCAAGTCTAACTGCACTACGATGCCGCTAGTAATACCGTTGAAACCCCTCCTCGATTCGTTCGGCATCACTAAAGTAGTGGTCGTCTCTCTTCAAGCGTTGAGCGGAGCAGGCTACCCTGGAGTGCAATCGCTAGACATAGTTGACAACGTAATACCCTTCATAAAGGGGGAGGAGGAGAAGCTCCAGACCGAGACAAACAAGATACTGGGGGAGCCGGGTAGGCCTCTCAACATCCCTATTTCAGCAAGCGTGAACAGGGTTCCAACTGTAGACGGGCACATGCTGCACGTCTTTGTCGATCTCGAAAAAGACGCTGATGTCGAGGAGGTTAAGAAGGTTATGAGGGAGTTCAAGCCGTTGCCGCAGAAAATAGGATTGCCATCCGCGCCGGACCCAGTGATACAGGTTAGGGAGGAAGAAGACAGGCCACAAACCAGGCTGGACAGGGATTACAAGGACGGCATGGGCGTTGTAGTGGGCAGGGTCAGGAAGTGCGGAGTGCTAAAGGTTAAATTCGTCTCATTGTCTCACAATACTGTGAGGGGTGCTGCAGGAGGCTCCATACTCGTAGCAGAATTGCTGAAGGAGATGAGGCTTCTTTGAGCATACTGGATTCTCCGGACCCTGGTAAGAGGAGGAGGCTTAGGAGAATATTCAGAGACGACGGGAAGACAGTCATAGTGCCAATGGACCACGGTGTCTCAATAGGTCCTGTGAAAGGTTTGGAGGACATGGGGAGGCTCATGGCTGAGCTTGCTAAGGGTGGTGTCGACGCCGTGGTCGTGCACAAGGGCTGGGCGAGGCTCCTAGACTTCTACGGCATGGGCCTCATAGTGCACGGCTCCGCCGGCACAGACCTGAGCCCAGATAGGCTTAGGAAGACTGCTTGCGCAACCCCGCTGGAGGCGCTTTCACTGGGTGCGGACGGTTTCTCCCTCCACGTCAACGTCGGCTCCGAGACAGATTACGAGCAGCTCTCTTTCCTGGCGAGGGCTTCGAGGGCTTGCAGCAGGCTCGGCCTACCGCTTCTGGCGATGATGTATCCCAGGGGGGCTAAGGTCCAGGAGGAGCACTCGCCCAAGGAGGTTTCTCACGCTGCTAGAATAGGCGTCGAGCTGGGCGCGGACGTTGTTAAGACAAACTACACCGGCTCCCCTGAGTCTTTCAAGACAGTGGTTGAGTCTACGCGCATACCCGTCGTCATAGCCGGGGGTCCGAAGACCTCCTCAACGAGGGAGTTTCTGAAAATGGTTTCAGACGCTGTCTCAGCAGGCGCAGCAGGGGTCTCGATAGGCAGGAACGTTTTCCAGCATAAGGATCCGAGGAGGATGGCTGAGGCCCTGAAGGCTATAGTCCACGAGGGTGCTTCAGTAGACTATGCTCTGGAGGTCGCTGAGGGTTGAAGGAGATCTGGTGCTTCAACGACGAGCTTCAAACAATCCCGGGCGTTGACAGAGTCGTCTCTAGGAGGACGGGGGTTGTCGAAGGCAGGGGTGAGAGGCTTAGGCTCGTTAAATGGGGTTCTCTTGAAAACGTTGAAGCAGGCTCCGCAGTCTTAGAGCTCGACGTTAAGAACGCTGGGGACGAAGAGATTGCTATTCGCGCTGCCGAAATGGGTTTCAGAAAGGTCTTGGTCAAGACCTCCGACTGGAAGGTCATTCCCTGGGAGAACCTGGTGGCAAAGCTAAGGGGGAGGATGATGGTTGTTGCCGAGGTCTCGACCCTGGAGGAGGCTAAGCTGGCCCTTAGGGCGCTGGAGCTTGGTGTCGACGGCGTAGCCCTGAACATGCCTCCCCGAGAAGCCTCTAGGGCTGCGGAGGAGTTGAGACCGATAGAGGCTGTGCTCAAGCTCGGCGTGGCGGTTGTGGAGAAGGTTTCAGAGGCTGGGATGGGCTTGAGAGCATGCGTAGACACCTGCGACGTGATGAGCCCGGGCGAAGGAATGCTCATAGGGTCCTTCTCATCACTTTTCACGCTTGTTGAGGCCGAGGTTGTTGAATCGGGCTTCACGAAGCCGAGGCCCTTCAGGGTTAACGCTGGAGCTGTTTCGCAATACGTGTTGAGCGTTAACGGGCTCGCACCGTATTTGAGCGACCTCAGGTCCGGGGACAGCGTGCTAGCAGTATCCAGATCCGGCGAGGCTAGGCCGCTGACGATATGCAGGATGAAGGTTGAGAAGAGACCTCTCAGAATGGTGGAGTTCCGTTTAGACAATGCTATCGGGAAGGTTTTCCTCCAGGACGCTGAGACGATAAGAGTTGTGACGCCAGATGGCTCTGTGAGCGTCAGGGACCTCAAGCCTGGGGATAGGATTGTCGCTTACGCCCCCCGGAGGGTCGGCAGGCATTTCGGGACGCCTGTTGAAGGAGAACTGATGATCGAGTTTTGAAGCCTAGGATATGCGTCTCCGTCAAGGCAGATAGCTTAGAGCGTGTCCGGAAGGCAATCGCGTGCTCCAGCAGGTTCGGCGCAAGCCTCGTGGAGCTGAGGCTCGACCATGCCGAGGAAGAGGATTACGAGGGCTTGATAAGCATCGTTGAAAAATCTAGGATAGGATGTGTTGCCACGATAAGGCCGGTTTGGGACGGCGGCGCCTACAAGGGGAGCGAGAAGCAGAGGCTACTGCTCTTCGAGAATTTTTTGGAGGCGCCTTTCAAATACGTTGACGTTGAGCACGCGTCGAAGATAAGGAGTAGCGTCGCAAGACTCGCTGGGAGAAAGGGAGTCGGAGTAATCGTTTCACACCACGATTGGAGCGGAACCCCTGGTTTGAAGGCTTTAACCAGGGTTTTCTCGAAAATGAAGGAGGATGGTGCTGAAATCTGCAAGATAGTCACTACGGTAAGAAATCCTGTGGATGAGGCTACGCTACTGTTCTTCCTGAGTAGCGTGAGGGGTGTTAGGCTCGTCTGCTTCGGGATGGGTGAGAAGGGTTTCGCAACGAGAATACTCTCACCACTGCTCGGAGGCTTCATGACCTACGCTTCATTCGGCGAGGCTCTTGCGCCTGGTCAAGCCACGCTGAGGGAAATGGTATCCATATACAGGAGGATGGGCGTATGGTAGAGTGGCTTCCGAGCTCGAGCACCAGGATACTGTTCGTAATAGGAGACCCTGTGTCCCACTCGGTAAGTCCGCCCATGCACAACAGGGTCATAAGAAGACTTGGTTTAGACGCCGTGTACCTTGCTATAAGAGTCCCCGGAGAAATACTGGGAAGCTTCATCTCGCTCGCCAGAGTTAACAACGTCCTAGGCTTCAACGTCACGATACCGCACAAGGTTGCTGTAGCAAGTCTCTTGGACAGCCTCGACGAATCCGCCGAGCTAACAGGGTGCGTCAACACCGTTAGGGTGCGCGGCAACAACTTAGAGGGCTTTAACACCGACGTCGCGGGCGTTGAAAAATCCTTGAAGAATGCTGGTTTCAAGGGGGGAGGCGCCGCGGTCATAGTTGGCGCTGGAGGAGGGGCGAGGGCGGCGGTGCTAGCCCTCCTCTCAATGGGTTGCAGCATTACTGTTTTAAACAGGAGCTTGGAGAGAGCGCTCTCCTTGAAGAAGCACTTTGCTGAAAAAGGTTTCAGCGTAGAGGTCCGAGGGCTCGACGAAGCCCCCCAGGTCTTGAGCAGGGCTGACGTCGTGGTTAACGCCACCCCGGTCGGCATGGGGAGTTGGGAAGCCCCCTTCCCACCCGGGCTTTTGAGAAGCGGACAGGTTCTTCTCGACATGGTTTACACGCCTCATCCGACGAGGCTCGTTAAAGAGGCTTCTGAGAAGGGTGTTGTCTCGATACCGGGTGTGGAGATGCTCGTACACCAGGCTGCTGAAAGCTTCGAGAAATGGTTTGGAGTAATGCCCCCGGTCGAGGAGATGAGGGAGGAGGCTCTCAGGAGGCTGAGGGGTTGAGCAGGACCGTCGTGCACGGTGCCGTCAGCATCGTAAACGCCATGGCGAACGGGCTGGGGGCGGCGCTGGGAGTCGGGCTTAGGGTTGAGGCATCGTGCAGGCTCGTTGAAGAGCCTGTTTTCAAAACGTGCTCAGACGGGAGGCTACTTAAACCCGGGAACCTGCTGGAGAAGGTTTGCAGCATGATCCTGAGGGACCACGGGGTGCGCGGGGGCTGCGTGATAGACGTGCGGTCGGAGATACCTGCTAAGAAGGGTTTGAAATCCAGTAGCGCAGTCTCCTCAGCCGTGGCGCTGGCGTGTTTGAAGGAGGTCTGCGGGGACGCTGACTTGTTGAAGGCAGCAGTATACTCTGCGGAGGCAAGCATACAGGCAGGTGTCTCAGTCACAGGTGCTTTCGACGACGCTTCAGCATGCCTGCTCGGAGGCATAGCCATAACCAACAACTTCGAGAAGAAGCTTATAGCTAGGAGGACGGTGAAGAGCTCTCTGAGAGTCCTCATACTCGTGCCGCCGGGCGAGATGTCGAGCGGTAAAGTCGACACCATGCTTTTCAAACCAGTAGAGCCCTTGATGAGGCTGGCCCACAGGCTGGCTCTAGAAGGCGAGGAGTGGACTGCCATGACGTTGAACGGCCTAGCTGTCTCAACAGCCCTGGGGATAAGCAGCAAGCCCGCTATGGAAGCGCTCAGAGCAGGGGCTCTTGCAGCGGGGGTTTCAGGCAAGGGTCCTGCGATCGCCGCGGTAGCCGAGCCGGAGGACGCTGAGAAGGTTGGGAGAGCGCTCTCAAGATTCGGCAGGGTTATTGAGACGAGCGTGTGCAACGAGAATGCGAGCGTCGAGTAGAGTGTTAAGGGTTAGAGGAGGCTGGCGTGGGGAAATAGAGTATGCTGCGCCGCCCTCCAAATCCTATTCTCACAGGAGCCTGCTCATCCCCGCCGTTTCGGAAGGAGCCTCCAGAATAACAGGATTATCCTCCTGCGACGACGTGGAGGCTACGCTCAGAGCGCTGAGGCTACTCGGAGTAAGAGTTGAGCTCCATGGGGATGAGGCTCTTGTAGAAGGAACAGACTTCAGCAGCCCCGGCGACATAGTCGACTGCGGGGGCTCGGCGTCGACGCTGAGGATGCTCGCCCCTATAGTCGCCGCCAGAGAGTCTAAAGCAGTATACACGGGCGACGAGAGCCTCAGGAGGAGGCCTGTGTGGATGGTTGAGGAAGCTTTAAGATCCCTGGGAGCTGAGGTCTCCTCCAACAACGGCAGGCCTCCTTTAAAGGTTAGGAGCAGAGGTTTCTCCTCGAACACTGTTATCCTAGATGCTTCAGAATCCAGCCAGCATGTTTCAGGGTTCATGATCGCCGGCGCCAGACTGGGGGACGGTTTCACAATAGTCTTGGAGAAAAATATTCTCGTCTCGAAGCCTTACGTCGAGCTGACTGCGAGCATGCTGCAGATGCACGGGGTCTCCGTCGAGGTTGGGGAGGGCCTTATCAGGGTGGAGCCTGGGAGGCCGAGGGCGTTCAACCACGTTGTCCCCGGAGACTATTCTCTAGCATCCATACCGCTCGCCATGGCTGCCGCATCGGGGTGTAGGGCTGTTGTGCACAGGCTGGTTGATAAGCCTCAGCCGGATAAGGCTGTAGTAGATGTGCTCAGGGCGATGGGACTTGAAACCTATTGGCGGGGCAATACGCTTATAGCAGAGAGCACCGGGGTTTTGAAAGCATGCGTAGTAGACTGCTCAGACACCCCGGACCTTGTTCCAGCGCTAGCCCTCGTTGCAACGGCTGCGGAGGGTGAGACAGTGTTGAAGAACATCGGTAGGCTTGAGGCCAAGGAGTCTGCGAGGGCCACGCTCATAGTTGAAAACCTTTCTAAAATGGGTGCGCGAATACTCTTGAGGGAGAACAATATTGTTGTACGGGGGCCGTGCAGGCTGAGGGGCGCTGTAGTCGACGCTGGCGGAGACCATAGGATTGAGATGATGCTCGTCGCAGCGGGGGCGCTTGCAGGAGGCGAGACGACGATAGTCAACGCTGGCTCGGTCTCGAAATCAAACCCCGGCTTCTACGAATGGGTTGAGAAGGCTGGTGTAGAGCTGGAATGGGCTTGAACACTCTCGGCAGAATGGTGGTTTTCAGCTTCTTCGGAGAGAGCCACGGGAGGCTCGTGGGCTCTCTTATTCAAGGCTTTCCAGCAGGCCTAAGGGTTGACCAAGAAAGGATTAGGCTCAGCCTCTCCAGGAGGAGGATGGGCTACGGCTCCACGGCCAGGGTTGAGCAGGATGATTTCGAAATAATGGCTGGTGTCTTCCAAGGCTTCACGACGGGGGCGCCGATACTGATAGTGGTGTGGAACAGGGAGGCTGACTCAGGCTTCTACGAGAAAATCAGGGAAACTCCTCGGCCCAGCCATGTTGACTACGCCTACAGAGTAAGGTACGGCGGCTTCAACGACTACAGGGGTGGCGGCTTCTCTTCAGGAAGGTTTACCGCGGGCTGGGTTGCAGCAGGCTCCTTGGCGACGCAGGTCCTTGAGAAGAAGGGCGTGCGAATATACGCGCACGTAACTAGGATAGGGAGCGTCAAGTACGAGGGCGAGCCCGACGAGGATTCTCTGAGAAGGGTCTACGACTCCCCAGTGAGGTGCGTAGACGAAGAGTGCTCCGAGAAAATGGTGAGAGAGATAGAGGAGGCTTCTCGAGAAGGCGACAGCGTGGGCGGAGTAGTGGAGTGCAGGGTCTACGGGGTCCCACCCGGCGTCGGCGACCCCCTCTTCGAAGGCCTCGACGTAGAGTTGGCGAAAGCTGTTATGGCTATCCCCGGGGTTAAGGGAGTTGAATTCGGCAGGGGCTTCGAAGCATCCGGCATGAGGGGCAGCGCGTTCAACGACAGGCTTACTGTCGAGGAGGGTAGGGTTAGGCTTCTGAGCAATAACGACGGCGGGATTGTCGGCGGGGTCTCAAACGGTGAAACGATAGTGTTCAGAGCAGTCTTCAAACCGACGCCATCCATAAGAATGAGGCAGCGAACCGTGAACCTGAAGGAGATGAAGAGCGTTGAGATCAGCCTGGAGGGAGGTAGGTTCGACGTCTGCATCGCTCCAAGGGCTGTGCCAGTGGTGGAGGCTGTTGCGTCAATGGTGCTGCTCGACCACTACGCTAGAGCCGGGGTGATCGGGAGGGTTCTCGAAGATTGAGCAGCATCGAAGACCTTAGGAAGATGGTTGACGAGGTTGACGAGAAGATTGTTGACGCGATAGCTGAGAGAATAAGACTCGTCAAAATGATACACGAGGTTAAGAAGAGCAGTGGCTTGGCCGTGGTGGACGAGGAGAGGGAGAGGAAGGTCTACCAGCATGTTTCGGAAAAGGCCCGTGAGAAAGGGCTTGAACCAAGCCTCGTTGAGAGGATTTACGACGCGATCATAGAGTACGACAGGAGGCTGCAGGGCTTTTTCAAAGTAAGCTACTTGGGCCCAAGGGGCTCTTTCACGATGGAGGCTGCTGAGAAACACTTCCACTCTAAACCATGCGTCCTCCAACCCTATCCGACTATAAGGAGCGTCTTCAAAAGCGTTGAGGAGGGTGAGACGGATTACGGCGTAGTCCCCGTTGAAAACACGCTGGAGGGCTCTGTCTCAGAGACCCTAGACTGCCTCGCGTCCTCCAGCCTAAGCATAGTCGGCGAGGAGGTTCTCAGAATAGCGCTACACCTCTCTTCGAAAGAGAGGAGCCTCGAAGATGTTAAAACTGTTTTCTCAAACCCTCACGCGCTCGCCCAAGTCAGGAGGTTCCTAGACAGGGTTCTGCCCGAAGCAAGGATAAGAGAGGTCTCCAGCACTTCTCAAGCAGCCTCCATGGCCTCCAAGACCCGTGGCAGCGCTGCAGTATGCTCCGAGGCCGCTGCCAGGGAGTACGGGCTCAGGATACTCGCCAAGGATATTCAGGACGAGCAGGAGAACTACACGCGCTTCCTAATCCTTTCCAAGAAGCCTGTTGAAAAATTCGAGGGGGCTGCTAGAACCATGATACTCATGACTCTTGAGCACAAGCCGGGTTCCCTCCACAGAGCCCTTGGAGTCTTCGCAGAACACGGCATAAACCTTACGAGGATAGAGTCGAGGCCGGTGAAGGGGAAGCCCTGGGAGTACAGGTTCCTGGTGGAGTTCGAAGGCGCGGCGTGGAGCAGGAGCGTTTCGGAAGCGCTTAGAAAACTCGGGCGCAGGACCGTCGAGCTCAAGGTGCTCGGGTCCTATAAGCACGCGAGCGCTTAGAAAGCTAAGAATCGAGAAAAATCGTTGTTAAGACTGCTGAAAACGGTTAAAGCATTGTTTTTATACCCCTTGGTTTTTATAAGTGTCACTGTGGACGAGGACGGTCTTGAGAAGGTGATATCAGCGCTCTCCTACGGCAAGAGGAGGACGCTGATAATCCGGCTTGGCGAAGCAGGTCCCATGAGCATTAAAGACCTTAAGCGGGACCTGGGCCTCAGCACGGGAAGCCTCTACCACAACCTGCTCGCGCTCGGAGAGCTTGTTGAGCAGACTGGTGACAAGAAGTACGCTTTAAGCGAAAAGGGCATGAAGGTTTATCTTGCTCTCAAATCGGGCCTGATACCGCCGTCCTCCTCCGGGGAGTTGCCGAGGATTTTCGAAACGCTTGTCCCAGTCAGGGTTTTCAGCGAAATCCCCGGCTGGATGATGCTCCCGATGGCTACGCTAATACTCCTAAGCCTCTCCGCCTCAAGCCTCTACATTAGAATGGGGCTGGCGCTACTGCTACCGGTTATGAACGTAAGCTTCTCTTCAACGCTGGGGAGCGTGGTGCTAAGCCTGCTCCTCGTATACCTTGCTCCAAAGCTTGTTTTCAAAGGGAGGAGGGTTGAAACAGGCTTCTTAACAGCATTGCCGCTCTGCTTCACCCCTCAGCTAGCATATGCTTGGGTGATGGCCCTCCTCCAGCCTTCGAACCCGCTGGCGAGCCTTCTGCAAGTATCCTCGGGAGGGTTGAGCGCGCTAATGTTCTCCGCAGCCGTAGTGTGCTGGTTTAAAGCAAGCCCTCAAGCAGCCCTGTTGACATCGTTCCTAATACTCTACTTCGGCGCAGCAATGCAGCCGTTCGTCTTCTAAAAAAAACTATGTCTTAAGCTTCTTAACATACTCGTGGAGAGGCTCTAGCAAAACTATGCCGTCCAAGGGCTTTATCTCGTAAACATAGGGTGTTAGATCAACCCTAGTCCACCTCAGCTTCCTGACGGTAAGCGTCCTGAGGTTCCTGTTCTCCACAGGAGTTATCGCTAGCTTTATTATCCCGGATGCTAGAAACTCTTCGACGCCGAACCTGCTTAACAAGCCGCTTCCAGTGGGGACCTCGCTGGTTATTATAGTGGTGCACCCCAGGAACTTCTCTATCGCCGTCACGAAGCCCCTTATGAAGTCCCTCGTCCAGGAGACGTCCACAACCTCGCCGATCAATGGCGCGACAGGGTCTATCACAAGCCTCTTAGCACCTATTTCAACAACATGCTTCTTGAGCTCCTTAACGATCTCCCTAACGACCTCAGCCATAAACTTCTCTCTCATAACCTCTGCGAAGAAGGGCCTTGCATCAAGTATCCTGAGCATGTTCCTCCTCATAGGGGTCTCAAGGTCCCAGCCGAGGGTCAGAGCCCCCTCCACAGTCCCCTCAATAGTCTCGTCGAAAGGAACATATACACAGGGCTCACCTATCTCAATACCCTTAAGTATGAACCTGAGGCTGAATATAGTCTTCCCAGTCCCAGTCTCGCCGGCGACCAAGTAGGTCTTACCCCTTATCAGGCCGCCGTCTATTATCTTGTCCAAGCCCTCTATGCCCGTGGGCGTCCTTAAAGAGTATGCTTGAGCCTGCTCAGAATCGTAATCTCCTTCTAAAGGTCTCTCTCCCCTCTTCCTCGGGAGCATGCTTCAACTACTGGGAGAGTGTTTAAATGTCTTTTTGACAGGTTAGCACACGGAGCCTAGTGTTTTTCATTAGTAGGTGCGCTACCATACAGTCTCAACAATCTTCGACTCCTTAATCTCTTTATCTTTCGTAATCAGCTTAGCGTTAAGAATTTTAGTGGTCGCGACAACGATCCTGTCGTGAAGCTCCCCCAGCTTTATCTCAGGGAGAAGCTTTAATACCTGAAAATTAAAAGAGACGGGAACGAAGTTTCTGCCAATCTCCAATTTATCAAGTAAATCTTCGAAATCAAGATCTATTTCTTGTTCTCCACTAGGTGCAGGCACTCCGCCAACACGATTGTCGGGATGTATATGGTGGACTCCTCTTCCTCAGCGGATCTGAATATGGAATCAACCCTTTCTGGAAGCTTACCTATTACGTACCAGACAAAGGCATGCGTATCAGCCACGTATGACATCTTCGATCCCTGAAAATATTGATTTCTTCGCCTTAGCCATTGCCTCCTCAGGCTCATCCTCCGAGACTAAAAGCCTACCCGCTCCCCTCAACGATACCAATTTTTTTCTGAGAGCAAATCCTCCCTAAACAACATCAGGTTTTTCAATTTCTGAATCTCCCTTTCAAGCTCATCTAGTTTCTTTACTACTTCCATCGTTCTGCAAAATCGTTATGCGGCTTACGCTTTTTAAATGTTTATACAGCACACACCGGCAAGATTTTAGAGCGCGCTGACAAATAGAGTAGGGAAGTAAGCGTTAAATAAATACCTACTTAGAAAAAGTTTAGCAAAAATGCGTCTTTGGTCTATTCATCCAAAGTACCTCGACGCCAAGGGGCTTGTAGCTGTTTGGAGAGAAGCACTTCTAGCTCAAAAAGTCTTAGAAGGGAAGACGAAGGGATACGTAAATCACCCGCAGCTAATTAGATTCAGAAAAACTTCGGACCCAATTCTATACGTAGGCACCTATCTCTACTACATATACTTGGAGGGGAAAAGGAGAAAATATGAATTTGACCTTACAAAAATAAGAACGTTTGACACAAACATACCTAGAATACCAGTAACCAGAGGGCAAATCAAATACGAGTTCAACCATCTCTTAAAGAAGCTCTCGGAAAGAGACGAAGCGCTATACATTAGACTAAAGAGGGTGAAGAGAATCCAGCAACACCCGGTCTTCTACATTACCGAAGGCCCAATAGAAGAATGGGGAAAATCGAACCATATAGTGCGCGAGCCTCGCTGCAATATTTAAAAAGCGGTTGAATCGTTTGACTGGAAAAATGCCCTTATCCAATCACTTAGGGTCAAAGAGCCGTCTGAGCTGATCTTGTTCGGCTAATCATCCTTTGAACTACAGCTTCGGGCTTAAAATGGGGCAGAGCGAAGTAAAATTTTTTCCAAGCCCCTTTCGACAAGGATCCCGCTGGTTTTAGTGGTTCGGATGAGCTTGGTTGTTAATGTTTATAAGGAATGAAGAGATTCATTTAGCCGTGCCAAAGCAGATTAAAATAGAGGTTCCAGAAGAAATACATGCTCTAATTGAAGCCGACCCATTTATGAAGCTGATTTTGGAAAGGATCGTCAGGGAAGAGGCTTTGAACTATGCTCTGTCCATATTGACTATTGATAGGCTTACAGAGGATGACGTAATGAAGGTGGACAGGAGGGTTAAGGAAGGTATCAGAAAAAGGATTGAGGATGAAATTAATCGTTGACGCTAACAAAATAGTCTCGTGCCTGCTTAAGGATGGCAAAGTTAGGAGGATACTTTTCTCACCGACTTTTGAACTCTACACGATCCACTATGCTTTTGAAGAAATAGAGAAGCATGAAGACAAACTTCTAAACAAGGTTTCAAAGCCTGCTTTCGAGCTAACCTTGACTAAAGCCAGGTTGAAGATAAAAACCATCGGGTTTTCAGCCGATGATAAAAGACTTATCCAATCGGCTAAGCAAATAGCGGCTGAATTTGATGCTGATGATTATCCGTTTTTAGCTTTAGCTTTAAAACTTGGCATTCCTATTTAGACGAACGATAAGGAAATAATAAAACATGGGTTGAAAACTGGAAAGTATTTGGCTCTAGATACTGAAGCTTTGGAAAACCTGTTGAGAGAAAAAAGCATAGAGCTGGTTAAAGACGATTTGAAGAAGAAGTATTCGGGAGTTTGATAGCACGCGCTGGTTACTCGTTCGAGGGCTTCCGTCTGCGCTTTAACCTCTAGTTAAACTAAGTTAGCAAGAGTGAAAGCTGTAGTTCAACAGAGCAGTAGAACAAGAACAAAAGCTACCACGGCTTTTTCCCTCCCAGTCTCTTAAAAACTCTCAGAACGAGTTGAGTAAACGTTCAAAGGTAAAAGTTAGTCTAGATCGAGTTGTCGCGTCAACAAATATAAATGGTGCTGTTAGCATGCGCTACACGATTTTCCTGAGGCTTCTTAAAGTGCTTGGCGAAGAAGATCTCGCTTTACTGCAGCAAGTAGCGCGCGACCATGCTGTCCTCCTTGTTTCCGACCCGTCGGTTATTCCTCCTAGGAGGGAGGTCAGGGTTCTGGTTGAGGCCTCCGGGCCTGAGGACGTTAAGGCTGTCTCCAAGCTTGTTAAAGAGTATTCTGGCGCGCGCTCTTGGTAGACTCGGCTATTTAAAACTGCTTAAATAAGTGTTTGATAATATCGTTGTATGCGAATCTGTTTTCGAAGAGGTAAGAGATGGCGAAGTGCTTGCAGGTAAGCGGATTAATCGACAAGGTTTTATCGAGGTTGCAAAACTGAGAAACAAATCTTCTTGATTTATTCTTACCGAGTCTTGGGAGGGGAGAGGCTGAAACCATAGTTCTGGCTTCAGAGTTAAAAGCAGACATTGTGCTGCTTGATGACTCAAAGGCCCGCAGGACTGCAAGAAAGTTAGACTTGAAAGTTATGAGGACACTGAGCGTATTAAAGCGTGTGCTATCATCCTTCTCCGGGTGGGCAAGACTTATAAAGAACCCGTTATATCTAAAAACAGATGTCTGAAATAACTTATGAGAGCCTAGCGATAACGATGAAAGACTACGAGCAGTACAGGGGCAAACATGTTGTAATTTATAAGAATGAAATAATATCTGAAGGCTCGAGCTCAGTTGAGGCTGTAGCAAAAGCCTTAGAAAAGCATCCTGAGCTCAAACCCGAAGACTTAGAGATAACATACATACCTTTTGAGGAAACATTAATCCTTGAAGTTTACATTTAAGTATAGGAGAGAGGAAGCCAAGAAGAGAATTATCTATAGACCAGTTGTAAAGTTAAGCCTGAAATCTACAGATGCTCGTTGGTACACGTTTACGGCTTACGTGGATTCAGGAGCAGATGTGTCAATGCTGCCGAAGGGGGATGCAAAACTTTTAGGAATAGGGATTTATTCAGGGCGCGCGCTGGTGTACCTATATTTAAAATTTAGGTACTTTATGATGCACCTATCCTAAAAAATACAAAAATATTGATCCTTGTTCATCTTAATATCTTGCCTAGCACGTGCTGACTGTAAGTTCATAACTTAACTGGTTTAGGGGTTTTGCATGACGCATAAGAGGGACGCTGTAGACAGCTCTTTTTAGACACTTTACGATGGGATTTTTCGCATTTTTAAGCTCAACGATGCCTAAGAGCCCTCTTTTGAAGCCCTTCTAGCTAAGCCTTGGGACGCCGATTGATTAGACTGGGTTGTTGTTAGCTTACCTGCTACCTCGCTTTCCGACATAAAGCGCGTGCTAACGGGTCTTTTTGAACTAGGTTCCTATAAGTAGTGTTTGATATCGTTCTCGACTCTGGTTTTGAGAGGATGATGCTTAGCCTAAGTCTTGATAACTTGGTTGAGGGTTCTCAGGTTCAGCTTCTCATAGGCCAAAGTTTCTGTCTTCAAGGAGGCTTATCGTGGAAGTATTTCCAATAGAGGTTTCGGTGGATGGTCGCGGCGTTGTTGCGGAGGCTTACCCGCCAGTTATTTCCCCTAGGAGGGAAATATTGGTTCTGGTCGAGGTTTCCAGGTTTGAGAAGGATGTGGAGGCTGTTTCCAAGCTTGTAAGGAGTAATCGTTGTGGTTTTGCTGCTTGTTTAACAGCCGCGTATTAGTGGATTTTGTCAGCAGAGAAAAACTGATTCTCATACTGAGATTCCATGCTACTTTGACACTAGGTTTGAGCCTTCAGCTCAATTTGTAAGAGCAACTGTTGATTTGAAGAATATAAGAGGGTCGATACATTTTCATGTTGATGCAGGAGCCTCCAACGATGATGTCTGCAAAATATTCAAAAACTGGTAAAAACTTTTTAGAATCGAAGGATTATGTGATTTAATATCCACCAAAGGATGTGAAAAAATATAGAGTTAGCATTCATTAGCTATCAGCGAAGGATACATCTGGTTAACCAGAGATTATGACTTCGCTAACGCAATCCTATTTCCTCCGAGACAACTTCACGTCATAATCGTTCTCCATATTTACCCCCTAAAAGCTGAAAAACTGATTAAGGAAATCGAATCCTTGCTAGTTAAAGTTAAGCACACTAGTCCTTTCCTCCTCATTTCCCTAAGCCTTTTTAACTCTTCTCCTTTAGGGGCTTCCCCCTCCTTCCTCATACCTATTCTAGCAAGCCGGATTGGAAACATGTAGGAATCCCCGTCGAGAAAACTTTTCCTCGATAAGTATTCGAGGACCACATTCCCAACGTTATAAACGGGATGAAGTATTTCTAGAGAGGCGCTTGAGCCTCATGGTGGCCTTCGAAGAGAAAATTACCATGCGACAATTAGGCTGAGGGAAGAATGAAAAAGCTTATATCAATAGTTTTCACTATAGAAACAGGCATGTATGAATTTGACGTGATAATAATGGAGGATGAGACTGACGAATACGTAGCGTTTTGTACTAGCATTACCCAAATGCCATACTCGAGGAGACACGTTGGAGGAAGGAATGAGGAGAATCATAGAATGTTTTAGACGGGTGTACTCTCGATGAGTTATCGTGAGGTCAACCTTCTCAGAGGAAGGTCTTTGAGAATGCTTGAAACAGCTAAGAGAAGCCTGGCCTGTGGGGACTATGATATCGCCGCATTCATGGCGGACCAGGCTGTACAGCTATACTTGAAATCAGTGATACTTGAGTTGAGCGGAGAGATGCCCCGTACGCATTCTGTTAGGCAACTGTTCAATGCCCTTAGAACAGTTTTAGGCAAGCCTGATGATATAGACCAGTTTGTAGTCCGGAGCAGAAGCCTACTCATCAGGCTTGAAGACGCGTACATAAACTCCAGGTATGTTTCGAGGGAGTATGAGAGAGATGAGGTTGAGGAGCTGGTGGGCTTCGCGGAGGAGGCGATAGAGTTTGTTAAATCTCTTAGGGGCAAGGCTTAGGCTCAACGAACTGGCCCGCGATTGGCGCTCCTGGTCGAAGAAGATAGCTGACGCTGCAAGAATGCTAATAGGCCCATGTGAAGTCTATGTTTTCGGGAGCGTTGCCAAGGGGCAGGCTACTGGCGCTAGCGATGTAGACATACTGGTGGTGAGCAACCGTCTCCCCAAGGATTGCAAGAGCAGGGGGAACCTGAAAGAAAAAATAGAAGAAAAAGCGGGACTACCACTCTACCACCCGTTTGAAATACACCTGGCGACGGGTGAGGAGGCGAGGGAAAGCCCCGTGTATCGTTCAGCCATACTTGAAGGAATAGCCTTATGAGGCTTAGCATTAAACAAAGCTAAAAATATTTCTACTCGATCAGTGAACCATGGGTAATTCGAGCATACTGAGCCATTACGCTGGAAAAAGAATCCTGATAACCGGGATAGCGGGATCACAGGAACAAACTCGTAAACCCCCTCTCCTCCGTCTTCCAACATTGTGTGGACGATGAGGTCTGTCTTGGAAAACCCTCTTTTAAGAATAGGAAGGTTCTAGTCAACAACGTGATCGGGCTTCTCGTAGCAGGCGTTGCTATCGATGAAATGTAAGAGATTACCATCCCAGTTGACTAGGGATCGGACTTTGCTAACACAATCTTATTCGCTCTGAAACAATTTCATGGCATAATTGGTTCTCCACATCCATCCTCCAAGAGCAAGACTGATTAAGGAAATCGAATCCTTGCTAGTTAAAGAAGGATTATTAAAGATAGACTGTTATTCTTAATCATAAGGAGGGATGGAATACTTAATTGTCGAAGATAGAAGTTAATGCGGAGGTCGGTTTAGAATGATTTCATGAGCGTAAAGACTTTCTGCAATTTATTATTGTAGACGATCTGTTTTCGAAGAGTTAAGAGATAACGAGGTGCTTGTGCAGGTAAGCGAATTAATCGACAAAGGTTCCTAGGTTTATGAAAAACTATACGTGAAGATACTAAGGAATGAGGTGGAAAACCTTTCATGCTTCACAAGTGAGAGAATTTCAGGCATTTAACTCACCGGGTTCTTTCCCTTAAATCTCTAGGTTTTCATTCGGGTTCCCGAGCTTCTTTTAACAGTAATGGCACGTGCTAAGCTGAGCCTGTGTGGGCAGAGCGTTTTGGAACTTAATGCTTATTAGAGCCGTTTCAACTCCTAATCTTGATGTCGTCCCCGCGCTTAGTGAAGTCGAAGATACTTAAGCTGCTTAAGGAGGATGAGGAGTTCCGGTATGCCGTAGCAGGCTTCATAGGGCTTGCAGACGTGCTCAGGAGGTTTGAGGAGCACGACAGGAAGTTCAACGAGATCATTGCCAGGCTGGAT
>CAZTSG010000010.1:0-33037 GCA_964616835.1 uncultured Nitrososphaerota archaeon
GCAAGGTAGTCGCTAAACGCCCCGTATAAGGGCATGTTTATAGGATTATGGTGGGCTGCGGCATGCATCGTTAGATAACTGTGCATGCCCAAGCATGTGAACATCGTGAATACGAAGACGTATTCCTGAGGGGTTAGCCTCGCCTTGGGGCTTGCTCTCCCGAGGAGCTCTAGGACGATCACGAGGTAAATCATGGGTAATATGAAGGTTCCGAAGGTTCCAGTCTTATCAGTGTAGGTGCCCATTATGGCTGAGAGGACTGCGAATATCAGTGTTAAGGGGATTGAGAACGCGAGAGATTTTACGGTTAAGCCTGTTTTCAGCTCTACTTCTGTAGCCATACTATATTTTCACCTTCATGAATGTTATACAGATGGTAAGTATTTAAGTTTTGCTAAAAAAATTACTAATCGAAACTCTAATTTTCTTTAGTGATGTTAAACATAGGCTAAACCTTGTTTTAAACGGCTTTTAGCGTAGCATTAAGTTAGCAGACTCGGGCACAAGGTTATATTATGCTGGTGAATCAGCCTTGTGGAGATAGGAATGTCTTGGGTAAGGGCTGTGAAGAAAGCACTGGAGCATTTTGAAGTATCGTTGGAAGAAACGCAGAGGGGAAACCTGCTAGTTAAGCCGATTAAAAAGCCCAATTTAACCGTGATGATGATAGTGAGAAGGATGCAGTTCAGCCTAGATATGAAGCTTGAGATGATCGGGGTACTCGATATTCCGGATAAAATTGTTGGAGACAGGGATCGTTCCCAGTTGTTGAAGAGAATGCTGTCGGAAGCCGTGGAGCTGGAGGTTAAGGGAATATTGATTAAGAGGTTGGATGTGAGAAAGTGGAGCGAGCTTCCTCTGCTTGAGAAGAAGATTCCACTACCCGAGGGAGGGAGGATTTTCTCCCTTTTGAAGAATGATAAGGATGTTGAGAAAGAGGTTAAGAAGAGCAGGGTGGAGCTTTTAGAAATCTTCCCGAGGCTAATACCTTCTGAACTGCTGGAATACCACATGCTTGCTTCCGGCAGGGGCCTCGTGATCGGTAGGCTCGTTAAGGAATACTTGGAGTCCCCTCAATCCGTCTCATGGGTCTTAAGAGCACACTTGATGTACGGCATGCCTTTTAGCGGCGGGGGTACAGGAAGAAGCTACTTGACACTCTTAGGGTTGGCGGAAAAAATAGAGGATTTTACGTATACTAGCCTGCTGCCCTAGAAATATACTTTGTCTTTTCAGAAGCTGAGAACGAGCCCCACATTAATAGTTGTTTTCTCAAATCGTTTACGAACCTGTAGTTCGAAGTCTCCCAGACATTCCGCGGGCCCGAGAGCCTTTTGAGATGAAGAATGGCTTCATACCTCTTTATCGCCTCATTAAACTTTGCCGAGACGGTAACCGCCTGCAAGACGCCTACTTCGAAAGGCGAAAGGCTGACCGTCAGGCTTAACGATAGATTTTCATAGTCCGGCGGATAAAGATCCTTAACCATGTGGATACCCTCCTTCACAGCCCCTCCACCACTATAGTACTCGTGAAGGTATGCCATTACTCCCCTGCTCTCCTCCAGAGTAGGAATGCTTATTAGCAAGGGTATTTCCCACTCGTCTTCCTTAGGCTTCGTCTTAAACTTCCACCTTCTCTCCAACGATGGTGTAACAACTCTGGAAGCGATATAGGAGGGGTAGGAAGAGGCTGCGAGAGCTGATGCTATTACTATCAGAGTACCCAGGATTGTGAAGAGGGATGCGAAATTGAAAACATGTGTGGACGGTAGAATGCCCAGTATCATGAAGAGCCTTGTTGCGAAGTAGCCGCTAACATACCCTATTAAGGTGCTTATCACAGCATAAACTAGGACTTCCGTCATGAAGAATACTGTGACGCCCATTGGTGACAAGCCTACTACGCTGAAAATGTAGACTTCCCTAGCCCTCTCTTTTAAGCTGCCTAAGACGGTGGTGAAAATGTTCAAGGCACCTATGATCAGTATGATCCATATTATTTCCCATCCCCCTAGGAGGACGCTTGAATAAGTGGACATTCTCCGAGAAGTCCCTTCGTAAGAGATGTAGATCGACAAATCTGTTGCATACGCCAACTCCCTCGCCAGCTTCAGCATATTCTCATAGGAAGTAGGCTGCTTTGGAACCAGGGCTATTGTGGCAATATATCCTCCTAGCCTTAGAGCCTTCTCATACGGTATTAGAATGGTTGTTGAGATCCCTAGGTTCTGCGGGATAGCGCCCGGGGCCTGCTGCGTCTGGTCCCTACTTATAGTTGAGAAGTAAATGGGGTTTCCTGGGAACATGTTCCAACCATCTGCTTCAATAATGTAGTCAATAAGGTCAGGGGATTCCACAATACCCATTACCGTAAAGTTAACTCCCGCGACCCTTATGGTATCTCCCACTTCAACGTCCAGCGTGTCCGCCAGTTTTCTCGATATTATTGCAGAGTCTTCGCCGAGAATTCTGCTTCCCAGCGTAATGTTCCCCTTAATCTTTTCAAAAATCAGGTTGAAATCTTCCTGAGTTATCCCCATGAGAGCGTTTACCGTAGTATAGTTGCTAGCACTGTAAACTCTAAAGAGTGCTGCCGCCAAAACCCTATCTAAGTTAGCATACAACCATACTCTTGGCAGAACATAGTATTCGTCACCAGCCATCATACTAGCCACGCTTAAAACCTCTTCAGAAAGCATGCCCGGGGGCACGCCTCTTCCCTGCTTTATTAGAATCTCGTTTAGACTCGGCCTGTACGTAGTTGGCCAGACAACATCTCTAGATAATCGAGAAGGAGTAAGAGAGGTGAACGATGTTATTGCAATAATCATTGTGATCATTGTTAAGAGTACAAGTATCGCACGCAATGGCCTACGCCGCATGTGCTCACTTCCAAGCGAGAAAGATATCATGGCTGTGTCAAGCCTGCTTATCTCAGCCCTGTGTACGCCAAGGACTCTTTTCTCAATGCCCGACCTAACCTCCTCGCTAAGCGAGAGTAGAATAATCACTGTAATCAGTAAAACCACCAGTATTAGCGATCCCATCATCCCCAAGGATATGTTGCTCATCAGGCCGAAGACAGGGTGAACCATGGCGAAGAGCCCTAGGAAGAATCCTCCGAATGCAACAATAGCTATTAAACGCTTATTGCCCTGCGCGTGAATCAAAACCTTTTCTAGGAAGAAAGCACCAAGAATGATTATGACGAATATGTAGAGCAGAGACCTTGCGGAGTCGTTTATCAGCGGCATAACCTCCATGCTGTAGGCTTTTGCAGCATAAGCCCTAGCCATTAGCGCACAATTGTACGCTTCACTGTATTTCTTATCGCTTAAGAATTTCTCAGCCTTCTCTAAATACTCCTTCGCCTTGTTGAGGGTCTCATCCGCGCTGGGGCTTCCAACGCTTTCTCTAGCAAGCTTCGCGTATCTTCCATAGGAAACGTAGTACAAGTCCCTAGCTATTTGGAGGGCGGAGAACCCTATCCTAATCTTGTCCCCATAGTTAACGTAGAGACCGTATCCCTCCGTATTCTCAGCCGAAGAGTTTGTAAAAAGCACCGCTGTACCCAGGATCGCAAACCTGACGTTAGGCTGAATCCAAGCTATGGAAACGGGCTCCCAACCGTTACAGTAAGAGCCGTAGCTTATCGGTATACTCTTACTGTAAAACTCTAACGGCATGACGTCTGCCCTTGAGAACCTCCATCTCTCGAACGTCCCAGCCCTAGGGTCTCTTATACTGGGGGTGAGGAACTCAGTTGGTACTTCGAAATCAAATATTTCGACTGAAACCACGTTAGCCACTACAACAGTAATGTTCTCATACTCATGTAGGATAATTACTTCTTGCGGGAACCTGCTCATGCCAAACTGACCCATGTCAGTAGCCATTAGGATAGTGCCCTTATCGTCGAAAACCCAAGCTTGTGCAATCCATCGGGAGAACGGGATCACAACATTACCGCCCGCTGCGGCGCCAGAAATAGGTACGCCGTGAACGGTGAAATATCCTTGCTCATCCGTTTTCATCACTATCCTGTTAAGCTTGTACGTGGAGGGCCCCCATTGAGTGTTCAACTTCAGCTCCACTATTGCGTTAGGAACACCGTCGTACCATCCCTTGCTAAAGTTGTAAGTCACAACCCTGCCGTAGAGGGTTGCGTAGCCAGGGAAGCCTCTGGATTGCACTAAGAGGTATCTCTCCGGCTTAACTCTTTCCACACCGCTCCATTCAGTTTTTAAAAGATCATCAGTAATGTATAGGGCGAGCTGTAAATACGGGTCTAAAACATTAAGGTCAGCGTATTTCTCATCGCTTATCGGAGAACCCACGTAGAGCCTGTTTGAACTCCTGGCGGTTATGGAGAAGGCAGCTATGCCGGAGATGGAGACCGGTTCTGAGTCCAGCATATATGGATAAGGCTCGGTTCCGATCGGGTTTACGTTGTATCCTCCGGATGCGCCTGGAGCAACTTGCATACTTACTAGGTTTAGAGAGTTATTGGCCCTTAGACGTTCTCGGCCAAATCTCGCAACTTCATCTCTTAACAATATGTCCTCAGTTATTTTAGATACGAACCATCTTAGCCTTACACCCATCCCTGCACCATGTATACTGTTCCCACCGTAAGTAGAGTAGTAACTGGACTGTAATATCTGTAGTCCGTCGCAATCACTAGCTATAAGGTCGAAGTTTATGTTTCCACGTATTGTTATCCTACCACTCATTACTTCTTCGCTGAAGAAGACGTCTTCAACGAATTCTCTTGGACCCTTAAGGGCTTGCCAGTGTCCAGAATAAAAGACAAGCCAGACAGTGTAATAGGGAGGATTGTTCTTGAGGTAGTGTGCGTAGTCCAGCAGTAGTGCAAGGGGCAGGAGCTCAGTCTTGCTCGAAGCCAGTCCCGGGACGACGGACCAAGAGTCGAAATGCGTTGAAAGCATTACGACGTCGCTGGACCCCGTTCCATTAATCACCGCCACCAAGTTCACTGCCTCAATCTCCTTCCAGTAGACCCTGGAGACAAGCTTGATTTTGCTCGCATCCTTTAACAGCTCCCAGTCAGCTTTTTTGACGTAAACCCTTGGGAAACATATTGGAGTATCTAAGAATTTAACTTCGCACTCAGGGTAGAGAGTAGACTCCGGCTCGATGAATACCACGGCTTGGGCTCCAAGGTTAGCAGCCTTGATCCAGTTATCTCGAGAGTTGAAATCCATGGCAACGATACTTCCTTCAATAACCTTTCCGTCGAAATTCTTCAAGCTACCGTCCTTAACGTAGACTAGGTTTCCGACAACTCCTTCGGGAGGCGTGGGGGAGGGATTAACACCATTCGGGTACAGTGCATAAGCATCAATCCTAGTTGAAAAAGGCTCCAATACTTGGATATAGGTTTCCTCATCGTACGGCACCAATACTTTATACTTGTAGACAACGGGCATGATCTTCAGCTCGTTCTGGAGATAATCGTAGAGATAATCGAGTGTTCTATAATAACCTGGGTAACCAGTCATCCTAGACCCGAAGGAGGAGATTTCTTGTATTATGCTGTTCATCCTCTGAAGATTCAATGGAAAGAGGCTTTGTGCATCACTAGCTTCAGTAGAAGGTTTAATCGTTGAAAGTGGGGAGGCCGAGCTTAATAAGGTCGGAAAATACTGTCCCCCCGCCAATATGATGATGAGAGTAATTAAGAATATTATAGTGAGACTCGATTTACAGTCCTTAGCTTGCATTAGCTTTCACCTTAGAATTATTTTTCCTACTCTCCCTAATAAATCTTAATTTTAACTCTTTCCTAAAAAAGTTTTTATTAAAGTGTTTACCTCTTTTCTTCTTTAAAGGTGAGGAACTCTGACTGAGCCTAGGATGGAGTTTTATCCTGGACTAACTTGGAGAAGTATCTTGGCAATGATTATGGCTGCATTAATATTCTTACCAGCATCCATATACCTATGGTTTGCAGTGGGTTCCAGCGTTAGTGTAGCAGCTACATACGTAACGGCTATACTGTTCACAGCTTTAGCAAGGATATACGGCGGTAGGCTTTCTAAACAAGAGCTTTTCATAATATACTCTGTTGTCGGAGGCATAGGGGGTGCTATGCCCCTTTACTACTGGTTCATCTATAGGTCTTACTACGTTAACCTTCCTCTCAGCTTAGAGTTCAAGCTTAACGGCGTTCCTCTG
Organism: uncultured Nitrososphaerota archaeon; assembly: GCA_964616835.1. GTDB lineage: Archaea > Thermoproteota > EX4484-205 > EX4484-205 > JAAOZP01 > JAAOZP01. The sequence continues at coordinate 6,201 of CAZTSG010000010.1, forward strand.
AGAGATTACGTACCCACGTGGATGTCTCCCCCCGTATTCTCCGCGGCCCACCAGTTGAGAACGCTCTTGCACCCCGATTGGCTTTTTGCAATCGCTGTGAACTTAATCTTCTCGGTTCTCGGACTGGCTGCAGAGCTTTCTCTCAGCATAATATTCTCGTATCTTTACATAGAGGAGGAGCCCCTGCCATTCCCATTCGCGCAGATCGATACTGCGATGATAAATACGCTGGATGAAAGAAAGCCTCAGGACTTGTTGTACTTCCTAGTATCGTTAAGCATGGGCGCGATCTACGGGATGCTCCTATACCTTCTGCCGCTTCTCGCAGGACCGCAGGCACAGCTAATCCCATATCCGTGGGTAGATTTTACTCAATACACGCAGACCAACCTACCGGGCGCGGTAATAGGAATAGCGACAGACCCATTGAGCTTCCTGTACGGCATGGTTCTACCACCCTCCTTAACCGGCTCGCTATTCGTAGGGTCTCTAATCACATGGATATTCGGCAACACGCTTACCGTAACTACTTTCAGAGAATTCGCGCCGGAATGGTCTCTGGAATACACTCCGGGGATGAACATTTTTCTGATTATTCAAAGAGCGGGCTTAAAGCTGTGGCTTTCTCTCTTCATAGGGCTCTCCTTCGGAATGTCTCTATACTTGTTCTTACTGTCGCTTAGGAAGATAGTGAGAGCGCTTTCGAGGCTCAGTAAGTTGAGAGGGGGACCCGGTTTCCCATCGCCGAAGCTACTACTCTCAGTATACCTAGTATCGTCAACGCTCAGTGCCCTCTTTTACATCTGGCTTGTTCCAGGAGTTCCAGTATGGCTGCCTCTTGTTGTATCCATAGGCATGAGTTTCGCACTCGGGTCGGTAGCGGCTAGGCTTTACGGCGAGCTTGGCATACTTCTTTCAGCAGACTTCATATACAACATGTGGAAGAGCACAATATACTATAGTCCCTACCAGGGTTACGCAGGATGGATATTCACACCAGCTATAGCGGGCTTTTCAACACCCTACTGGGTTAATTCCACTAGAGTAGCATATGCGACGAAAACTAGGCCGATGGACTTTTATAAGGCTCAGATAATATCTTTCATACTTATTGCAACCTTTGGATTATTATTCACAGATTTCTTCTGGAGAATTGCGCCAATACCTTCATTTGTATACCCGTATGTGATGGGCATATGGCCTAATTATGCTGTCAGCGACTCATTGTTCGCAACCCGGCAGATAATGATAAAAATCGACCAAATACTCATGGGAATGGGTATTTCGATAATATGGGGCGTAATAGCTACGGTTCTCAGTAAAGTTGGAATACCTTTAAGCCCCATCGGGTTGATCGGTGGCATGTATTCAATACCGCCTTACACCATAATGGTGTTCATAATGTCGCTGGTTGGGAAATACTTAATGCCGCGTTTAATGGGGGCGGAGAGATGGAATGCAATGAGAGGCATAGTGTTGGCAGGGTTCGCAGCAGGGATGGGAGTCATAGTAGCCATTGGAACAACGATCACGTTAGTATCTAAAGCATCCTGGATATGGCCTTGGTAAGATTATTTCTTGGATGAGAGTGTGACTAACGTTCAGTTTCTTTTTAATCGAAACACCTATATGCGACTCAAAACTTAGAATAATCGATGAGTAAGAAAAGCATCTTGTCTTTAACGCTTTTGCTGGCTATCATCCTATTTTTAGCATTGCTCCAAGTATTGTTAAAGACTTCTGAAAACTTAGAGAATAAGATGGTGGAAAGATTATTCCCTTTTTATCTACCTTGGGACGATGATGAAGAAACAATCATCAGCATCCGTAGAACTGGAAAACCAGCCGGCAGTCTTGGGCGAGTCTATGTGGGTGGGGACGGGCATCTTTATGTTGGAGGAGATAGGATAAAGTTTTTGGGAATCAATATCTGCGGTGGAGCAGCCTTCCCGGAGAAGAATGAGGCAGAGAAAATAGCTGCCCGGCTCGCTAAGTTTGGAGTGAACGCTGTCCGGTTCCACCATATGGATGCCAGCTGGGAGAGCTTCAACATTTTCGACAGGTCCACAGGAGGCACTAGAAAGCTTAACGATAATGCTCTCGACAGATTGGACTACTTCATACACTGTCTTAAGGAAAACGGTATATACGTTGATCTGAATCTTTTAGTCTCCAGAAGGTTTACGATTGCGGACGGTTTACCCTCAGAGATCGAGCTTGTAGGCTGGAAGGAACAACAAGTCCTAGGATTCTTCATGGAAGAGGTTGAATCTTTAGAGAAGGAGTATGCGACACAACTTCTGACTCATTTCAATCCCTACACGGGAATGACCTACGGCGAAGACCCGGCTGTGGCCTTTGTGGAAATAGTTAATGAGCAGGGTTTGATACATTCCTGGTTGGACGGTGTAATAGATAGGCTTCCACAAATATTTAAGGATGCGCTTAAAGAGAAGTGGAATAACTATCTTCTTTCTAAATACGGCTCCGATGAGAATCTTAGAAAGGCGTGGGCAGCACCAGTAAGCCCTAGTCAGAGTGCCGAGCTTTTGAGAAACGGTTTTTTCGAGAATGGTTTGGATTCATGGGTTGTAGAAGTCCACGACGATGCAGAAGCATCTTATAGGATAATTACGGAAGCAGGGGGAAGATCATTTCTTGAAATCGCTGTGAAGAGAAAGGGTTTGGAGAACTGGCATGTACAGTTCAACCAGCCTGGGTTAAGAATAGCAGAAGGCGGAACATACTTAGTACGTTTCAGCGCTAAGGCAGATAGGAATGTTAGAGTTAGCATAGGCCTTGTCCAGGCTCACGAGCCATGGGGAGGGCTCTCGCAACGAGTTGACATAACGCTTACTAGAGACTGGGAGGATTATGAAATTGCTCTACTTGCATCTCAATCCGAAGATAATGCTAGGCTAGATATCTCGGGGCTTGGAGCAAATATTGCTACCTACCAGTTTTCCTGTTTTTCAATGAAGCTGTTTAACGGATACGGTCTAATGAATGGTGAAAGCCTGAGTAATAAGACTGTTCAAATACTTCCCGTTTCCGAGTATAATAAGAGGAGCCCGGTTGCTAAGAGGGATTGGGTTGAATTCCTATACTTCTTGGAGGAGAGCTTCTTCACGGAAATGTATCGTTTTATAAAGGAGGAGCTTGGTGTCAAAGCTCTCGTAATAGGCACTACAGTCGGCTGTAGTACAGCCAACATAATGGCTAAGCTCGACATAGTTGACACTCACGCGTACTGGATGCACCCCTGGTTTCCAGGGTACGCGTGGGACCCTGAGAACTGGTATGTTATCAATGAGCCAATGGTTAATAAACCGCAGCAGAGTACTATCGTAGGTCTGGCTGTTAAAAGGATTTATGGAAAACCCCACTTTGTTACTGAGTATAACCATCCTGCGCCAAACATGTATGATGCTGAAACAGCTTTAACCCTAGCAACGTATGCAGCCTTCCAAGACTGGGATGGAATATTCCTTTTCGACTATGGGGCGAGGGGCGATTGGAACTCTAAAAAGATTAGAGGATTTTTCAATATAGATCAGCATCCGGTTAAGATGGCAACCCTAATACCTGCACATTTTATTTTTGTGAGGGGAGATGTAAAGCCCGGGGAAAAGCTTGTAACGGTTAAGATGGATGGTGAGGACGAGGTTAGGCTCATAGCCGGCGGGAAAGCCTATGCTTGGATGCTTCCAGACGGGGGGACTGCAGGGCTAAATCCATTACTGTCGTTGCTCCATAGGACGGCGGTTGCAACTGGAAACAGTTTTAATAATAACACTGTTTTCGAGAATTCTCAAAATATTTATCTTTCTGACACGGGAGAAATAGTATGGAACGTTTCTGATCCAGAAAAAGGATTGATACTTGTGAATACTTCGAGAAGCATCGCAATAATTGGTTTCGGCGGAGGAAGAAAATTAGAGTTTGGCAATACTATTATTGAAGTTGGGGAGACCCTTTTAGACGGCTGGTGTGCAATAACGCTTTCAACACTAGATGGCGAGAATATATCTTCTTCAAAGAAAATGCTACTGATTGCAGCAGGATACACTACGAATACGAGAATGCGTTTACGCGCGTACGGAGGCAAGAGTATCCTGACATGGTCCCAAGACTCGCTTATCAGTATTGAAACCTATAGGGGACCAGTGACATGCGGGTCGAACTGGGGCTATGCGCCGACCATTACTGAGGGAATACCAGTAACTATAAGAATGAGAACAGGAATGAATCTTGAAGTATGGGCATTAGACAACAGGGGTGGGAGAACCAGCCGGGTAGAAGTGGTTAGTGAAGGAGATTACAAGGTTTTCACGATAGGGCCGGAGTATCAAACAATATGGTATGAGTTAGCACTATCAGAAAGCTAAACGAAAACATTCCTAGCGTAGGAGATTTGGAAGAAGCCGTCTACTCGTTAAAGTCCAGAAGCTCATGTTCTATCCTATCTTCTTCAGCCCAGCATACGAGCAGGTTATTGTTTCTCAACGGACGCCAGACTCCCTTCTCAGTCTTCTCAGAAGCCACTACAACGTGTTTTTCATCGATTTTGAAACACATTTCGAATACTGGAGAATCCCCATAGCATATGGACTTCCCCGGGCTAGTTAAGTATCTTGAAAACGCGTAGAGCCTCTCACCATCCGAGAATATTGTATTAAGGCTGGTGAAGGGTGCTTCAAACCTGCTGGGCTTCTCCTCCCTAAATATTTCCATCAGAGTTTTCTCAACATTCTTGAAGGCAGTAATAATGTTGTTCTCCTTCTCGATTAGGCTGAGCAAAAGGTAGAAATATACTTCGCTATCGTTGTTGCTCTTTACCAGCTCCCCGTACGAGCCTAGTCTCTTAATCACCTCGTCAGGTATGTTGATCGAACCATTATGCGCCATAAGGTAGTTTGAATAGTGGAAAGGTTGAGAGTTTTCTGGAGATATTAGTTTTTCAAGCGGCAACCCCCTAGGATTACTGGCCTTTCTCACATGCGCGATTATTATCCTACCCCTAGTGGATTTAACAACTTCCTTAAACCTTTCCTCCTCATCGTATACGGCTCTTTCAGACTTGAAAACGATAGGGATTCGCCCCAAGTAGAACCCTATACCCCAGCCGTCTGATTGGCTACCCTTAACCGCTTGTTTGAAAAGAGAACACTCAGCATCCAGCAAATGGTTTTCAACACTACTGCTTTCAACAAACATTGCACCCAAGAGCCTGCACATGACTCATATTTGTGAAAAACGTTATTTATATGTTTAAGATCCGTCAGGATGCGTGTTTCTTCTTTAAGGAGGAAAACAAATTTATATAATTTCATCGGAGTTTAAAGCATCATGATCGAACCGGTTGCGATAATAGGGCTAATAGTAGGAATTGGAGTAAGGTATCTCATAGCAAAAGCACTTAAAGTCGCCGCGATAATTGGACTAATAATTCTACTCCTAGCATTTCTCGGAATTACTGTCATCTCAAGAAGACAGGTTGAGGAATTCCTAAGAGCAATACTGCCGGCGATCGAAATGATTAAAGCATTTATAGAATCATCGCAATTGTTCGCAGTAGGAATATTGATAGGGTTTGCAATAGGACTTCTAAAGTAGAGTTTTGAATAAAATGGCTCTAACTCACCGCTGATCCAGCAATGATCGTACGTAGTTTCTAATAAGAGGGGATACTTTGATGCTGTTCTGATTTTAAAACATTATTTTTTAATAACCTTAGGCTTTGTTTCCCTTAGAATCAGAAGCGTTTCGAACCAGAGTATTGCTAGCGACGAGAAACCGACTAGTAATGCGAAGAGATTGTGCAGACTCAGCGTCTGAGGGTAAACTAGGAGGTATGTTGAAACCATGCTCGTTATAAAGCAAGCGTAAAGTAGGAACCGGGGTAGCCGAAGCCCCCCTATCTTAATATAGAGCTTTAGCAATCCTACATTAATCTCTTTAACAACACGGTAGTCTCCCTTCTCATCCTTCGCAAGTAGGCCGAGTTCTCTAAGCTTCTCTAGATGGTAAGAGGCTATGCTAGGACTCTTGAAGCCCAGTGCTCTCTGAACCTCTCTGACTCCATAGCTATCATTAACACCTGACTTTATCAGATGAAGGTAGACTTGAAGAGTCTTACCGTGCAGTTTATACTCAACATCCTCCTCGCTGTCCAATCAGAGGATTACACCGGTTGTAATATAAAAACTAGAGTATTAAACATTTATCTGAACTCGTATACTGCAGAAATGCTTACTGTCACGCTAACCTCTTCAGGCGGAAGTATTGGCGTCAATACGGTTCCCATCGGAGTTGGAGAAGGAACAGCTGGTTCAAAAGAGTAGCTTGCTACATTCGGAGAGTAGCTTAAGGCGCTTATTGAAAACAGGTTTGTTAAGGTTACTCCCGCAGCACTAGCTATGGCCCTAGCCTTTGAATCAGCATCTTTCACAGCAATCCTTAATGCCTCCAGCCCTAGTTGGCGCAACGCCTCCTCGGATATTGTGAACTGGATGGAGGAGACATGATTCGCGCCAGCAGATACTGCGCCGTCAATTATCCCCCCTATATTGTTAAAATTCCTTACAGTAACCCTAATCGTATTTAAGCAAGTGTATCCAGTGATCCTCGGCGATTCACGGTTAGAGTAATCCCAGATGGGAGTTAAACTGTATAGGGAGGTTTCCATCTGGTCCTCAGTTACCCCCATATTTTTAAGAGCCTGGACGACGCTATTCATCTTGAGGGAGTTTTCGGAAATTGCTTCCTCCGCGCTACCTGCTTGTGTAACCACGCTTAGGCTTATTAGCGCTCTGTCGGGCTTTGCCTTAGCCACACCCACGCCGGTTACGCTTATCGTTTTACTCTTCTGGTCTAAAGCTCCACTAAAGATATCAGCATAAAGAGCCCTTTTTTCGGAAAGCCCTAGTTCCGGGGACTCTAAGTAGAACGTTGAAGAACGTTGTTCAGAGGAGTATGACAGTAATAGTAGGAATAGGGTAAGATTCACACCTATGGTTATTACTGCAACTATACTTAGTGCAAGAATCATCCTTTTGCCTAGGACTTCCATCACGAACTTTAATGACTCGGATATTTTTAACCGTATTGTTTAGGATTAGGTGTCTAGGAATACGAACAGCTTTAAGAGACGGTTTGCTGGTTTTTGAAAACCAGTAATGGACCATAGTCCTCACTGGTTTCTCTAGCAACCAGATATTGCAGGTCTTTCTCAGGGTCTCTGACTGGGATTATCCTTAAACCGCTAACCCTGCTTATTTTCTTCAGATTCTCCGGATAATCTCCCCCGTGCAAGTAGAATATTTTAACCAAATGCCCCTTCTTAACTATCTGTTCTAGGAATGGAAGGGCTTCCTCGATATTCTGCCAACCGCAATCTGTTATTATGTTGATTACAACCCTGTTCTCGCTTTCGGAAACAAGTTCCATTATCCTGCTGAGTGGAAGTATCGTCATGTTTCCAAAGTAGAGTGATAAGGCTATTTCTTTTTCCAGCATCGATCCCTGCCAGTCCACAGAGTAATAGTCTGATGAGAAGCTTATGGAAGCAGTTTTACCTCCAACTCTCTCTGCAGACAATAGGTTGATGAAGGCGGAGGTTGCAGCATTATCGGAAACATTCTCCATACTCTTACTAGCATCTAAAACTATTAGGCTTGAAGGGATGCTTGTTACTGTGAGATTACTCCCCATGCCCTTAATCTCGTTTTCCCATTTCACCATATTTACTTCAATCCTCGGCTTCCCCTCGTCCAAGCTGGCTTCTAGATCAAGTTCCTCAACCTCATCCTCTATATTCCAGTCCGTCGGATAGCTCGATATTGAAAGACTGGGCTCAGGTCTTTTCCCCTCCTCCAAGTATATTAGCATCGTCCTCCTTGCCCTAGCCCTATACCAAAATATTTTCCAAAACAGATTTTTGACCATTTCCTCGGAAAGTCTCGAGTACGGTTTACTCATGCTTGTATACAGCTTTGGCTCCCTACCGGTCTCGGCTCCTACTCGACTCATTCTCCCGGAGGCCCTGCCACCCTTTTTCTCACTCGCCCCTTTCCGGCTTTTCTTCACTATCTTCTTGATCTCAGACTCGACGCCTTTCAAGCGGGGCTTTATCCAATATTCGTAGAACTTCATCGCTTCCTCACTATCCTTTATTCCACCCATTACTTCGCTTATCTTCTCGATACCCCTCTTGCTCAAGTCTTCCCTCAAGAGGATGCTGGTACTCGAGCCGGTTAGGTGTTTCGGAACCTTTGCTTTCACCTTATTCAATGAAAGTATTGAAGCTATTAGGCTTATTTTACTAAACCAGCTTCTCTCCGATTTCATAACCATGCTTATCTGTCTGGCAACGTTCTCAACAACATAATCATATTCCCCACGAGGCCTCTTTAAGAGGTGCCTGTAAACTGCCTGAACGTATCTTCCAATACTTTTTTGACGAGTATTGAGAAAACTATCCACGTGGTAGGGTATTTCGCCAAACCTGTTTAAGAGATAGAAGCAATCAACATTCAAATCGGCGAATAGCATAAGTGAAAAATATGCGATATCCCAGTTCCTGCAGGAGCTATATGCTTCTCTGACAAGCTCGTGTGCTGTCCTTATGTCGTAGGGGCAGTAGTGAAGATGAGAAACTTCGTGCCTCATTATTGAAATAAGGTATTTTTCCCCGTCAACCCCTTTTGGAATGGCTTTTGGAGAAATGTGAATTTTAGAACCTGTCACGAAGAAAGGAGGAGCTTTCCCTCCATTCCTAACTATTTCCAATTCGCAAGGCGGAAAGTAGAGCTCGCTTCTGACTTGTGCGAAAACCCTTATTATTTCAGCTTCATCCAGCTTCAATCTATACCAAGCCCTACTTTCAGAGTTTCTTCTCTACTTATCTTCCCCTCCTTAACCCATTTCTCCTCAAGAGTGAAAAGCTCCTCTGCAAACACATTATCCTCCGAGGCTATTTCCTTAGCCACTTTATAGAGGCCCGGGCTGAAATTATTATAGAGCTCGTTGAGAATAAACCATTGCTTCCTCGATTCTCTTTCAAACATTCTCTCCCTTTCCCTTTCAAGCAATTCATCGATCTCCGTTAGTGGTTTCTCAGCATTCAGTAAGCCGATCCTGTGTACAAGGACCCATTTAGCCATCTTGAGAATATCTTCCTCGTCAACCATCCCATAAAGCCACTTCTTGGCTTTAGCCAATTGGAGAAGAACGATCGTAGCCCTCTCGCTAGGCGGTTCCTTAACCCTGCTGCAAACGAATCTAGTGAAATGACAGCCTTCGCACAAGAGGGGAAGGGGGGAACTACTGTGTTCTTTGCCCTTCACGCATACTTGAAAGTCTCTGATCAAAGTATTAATGAAACCCATTATTCCAGGTTCGACCTCAGTATTCTCAACCTCCATCCTTATTCTACTCAGGTCCTCATAACTTATTACCTGCGGCATGGAGTCAACTAAATCGTAGCTGTAGGAATGGTTCAACTCTTGTAGGGCAAATTTCTGGCTTACTGTAAGAGAATTCAAATATATTACTATGTCGAACCTGTCGTAGAATGGTGGGGGTTGAATGAAGGTTGTTGTGTCATGAGGGTTTTCGTTAGCTATCAGCGTGTAGTCTTCCACACTATACCTCTGACCGTATGCCCACACTTCTCCAAACTGCATAAGATGATGAATGTTCGCAGTAGTGTATGGATTAAGCCTGTTAACCTCATCTATGCCCTTCCCCGGTGCCTGTACAAACCTCGCCCAAAGAACCTTCTCCATGCCCTTTTTTTCAAGCGAAGGAATGTGAAGCCTGCCAACAACCTCCCCCCTCTTAACCTCGGAAGACCCTGATATTACGATGAAATCTTCTCCGAAAAGCCCTTTCAAAACAAGTAGCATAAGCGTAGACTTACCGGTCCCCCTGGGAGCTCTTATGAGCGTCGTAGACCTTCTGTGTAAAAGGTTCAGTACCAGTATTTGAATAACATCCTGGTTTCCTATGAATCTTTTCATCAACTCCCTCATGAGTCTTTCTACAAGACTTTTTCCACTGCTCATGTTAACCAACCCCACGCGGCGAATAGAAGAGTGATTAGAAGAAGTAGAGTAAGGATCTTCAGCCTTTTCCGCATGCTTCTTATTTTTCCATCCATCCAGTTTATTCTGTCTAAAATGTCGAACGCAGTACTCCTATCCAAGTATATGTATTCTCCAGAGGTTTTCTTAGAGTATGCAAATTCTAGAAAACCCGTGAATGAGTTTTTTCCACTTTCCACAGATTCCTCCCAAGAAAGAGTTTCCCCGCGTCTCTCCACTTTTATGTTCGTAGACTTCTCTTCTAAAAACCTTTTGAAACTCTCATTTTCCAGCATCATCAGTAGTTGATTTCACAATGGTCTTTTAAGCATTTACCGATACTTTTTCAAATAGAAAACTGGATTTTTAAGGACCGTAGATTGAATCAAGCCAGAGTTTCTCATGGTCACATTCAGGCTTCCAAACGCATTTCATTTGTGGAGCCCTTCTGAAGGGGCAGCGTATTGCATTTTCTACAGCCTTCTTCAAATCTCCTCCTTTCTCAAGAGTGTTCAGCATAGCGTTTAAAACGTTTAATGTAATGTTCAAATCCGCGAAGAAAGATGAGAAAAGCATCGCATCCTCCTTATTATATGAAAAACCGTTTACGTGGATGAAGTATACAGGAGGCTGGCCGGGAGCAATGCTTTGACTGAAAATAGTTTGCGAGAAATTGTCACACATGTTCTGCAGTTCAGAAGGAACCTTAACGCTTTCTATCTTACTTCTTATGTATTTCAGTCTCTCGGAGGGCCTACCCTTCTTACATATTCCTAGAGCATCGTCAATTATTCTAAGCAGGCGCTCCTTGTGCTTAACCAAATCCTCATAGTCGAAGACATTATACTCGAAAACTAGTTCCAAACGGTCTCCCCCGCCCTCCGCCTCTTTTTCAACCATAGCCAGAACCTTCACTTTATTCTCTTGCTTAGCAATCTTATTGGCTAGGGATAGAAGGCCTTGGGCTCCCAGGTCTGTAAGGTAGCTTGCGTAAAGCATTAAATTAAAGTAAGAGTCTGGAAGTATTTCGCTTAGGCTAGAAGCAAGCTCGATCGACTCCCAGTAAAGAGATTTCGCAGGAGCCCCAGTAAGCATCTTCATGACTCTAGTATTGATATTGCTGCGAACACTTTCCTTTACGGTATCTCTAAGTTTCTTGACCTCAGGTTTTTCCAATGCTAGCAACTGGTTTAACAGCGATATGGATTCTAATAGGATAAGCCTATCCTCATCGATTTTTAATGGCAAGTAGGGGATCGATTCTCTCATATTGACGAGTATATTCTTGAATTCCATGCTTTCAACAAGCAGGCTTTCAGACTTTCCTATTCCTGACCTTACTAATGATTCTATACCCTGACTTATACTAGTTTTAAGCACCGACATTAAAGCATAGATTGCCAGCTCCGCGTCTACATACCTACGCATAACTTCAAGGTGGCTCAACTGGCGTATGTGTGCTACTCCATGTATTCCGCTGGAGTAAGAGGCCAAGAGTACTAGAGGATTGCCAGTCAGCGTAACCGTAGTGTCATCTACGGGAACTATCTTTATTTCTTTAAGTGCTCCAGTAGGCTCAGTTTTCTTAGTAGAAATATCCAGAACGAATAATGGGGGCATGAATAGTTTCTCATGCTCAGTTTCTAGAAAATCTTTAAATATATCTTCAAACATATTAATATCTTGACCCAATTCACCAGCACCTTCACTAAGCTCTAATTCAGGTACTCTCCACTTTAGGATAATGGGGGATCCTTGGGGGGGGTCCATTCGAATTACCTCGAATAATAATTTGGCTGAGGATATTTAAGACTTTGGGTTATAGGGAAGTTAAAAAGTACTTTTCCCCATAACATGATTGTCTGAGATTTTGTAAAAACCCATGGTGGGAATGAGAGGATCAGGGGGTGTTTTTCCCCACCCTAACCTAATGCTTAGGATTTCTAAGCATTGTGACTCATAACTGAACTTTTTACTACATAAGACATCTCCGGTCCTAGTCGTTTTTCAACAATTTCTTAAACAGAACTTTTTTTAACAGCCTGCTGTAAATAAATGGCCATGGTTGAAACATCGAGAATACCCGGTTTTTACAATCTTAGTATTGATGAGAGGCGTAGGAAAATAGCTGAGTTAACCGGCTTATCGGAGGATGAGACTAGCCTATTATCCAAAGAGGGGAATCTGAGTCTAGAAATAGCTGACAGGATGGTTGAAAACGTTATAGGCACCATGGCGTACCCCTTCTCGGTTGCCTTAAACTTTCTCATAGACAACAGGGAGTATATCGTGCCAATGGTAATCGAGGAGACTTCTGTAGTGGCTGCTGCAAGCAACGCGGCTAAGATGACGAGGAGCAGGGGTGGAATATTCACTGAGGCTACGGACCCGATAATGATAGGACAGGTACAGCTTACTAAGGTAAGCGACCCGTTCTCAGCAAAGATGAAGATATTAGAGCATAAGGAGGATATATTGAAACTGGCTAACGACCAAGATCCTGTTCTATTGAAGTTTGGCGGTGGGGCGAGAGACCTTGAGGTAAGGGTGTTGGAGAGCCCAGTGGGACCGATGGTCGTGACCCACCTGCTGGTTGATGTCAGGGACGCTATGGGCGCTAACGCTGTAAACACGATGTGCGAAGCGGTCGCACCCCTAATAGAGAGGATTACCGGTGGGAAGGTCTATCTGCGGATAATATCTAACCTTGCTGACAGGAGGCTTGTGAGAGCAAGGACAACCGTGGCTAAGGAGGAGCTTGGCGGTGAGGAGTCTGTTGACGCAATAATAACAGCATGGGCTCTCGCAGCATGCGACCCTTACCGGGCAGCAACCCATAATAAGGGTATAATGAACGGAGTTATTGCAGTAGCACTAGCCACCGGCCAAGACCACAGGGCTATAGAGGCAGGTGCACATGCTTACGCTGCGAGAACCGGGAGATATCTTCCTCTGAGCGTCTGGGAGAAGGATGAGAACGGCGACTTAGTCGGGACGCTTGAAATGCCCATGGCCGTTGGCCTGATAGGGGGGGCTACAAAAACCCACCCGGTGGCAAGGGTGGCGATCAAAATCCTTGGAGTCAAGACTGCGGTTGAACTGGCTAGGGTAATGGGTGCGGTTGGGCTTGCTCAAAACCTCGCTGCACTCAGAGCACTAGCCCTTGAGGGCATTCAGAAAGGACACATGAGGCTACATGCACGGAACATAGCTGTGATGGCTGGTGCTACGGGAGAACTAATTGAGAGGGTTGCTGAGCAGATGATTAAAGAGGGAGCAATAAGGTTCGACAGGGCTCAGGAACTTGTTAAAGAGTTTACTGAGAAGAAGTAGTTGGAGAACTACCTGAGCGGGCTCTGTTAGCCTCATAGTATTCGTATACTGCAGATACTTGCTCATCGACTTCTAATGCTAAAGGTATGAGCATCCTAACCCTCCTAATTGCTTCGCTCACCTCATGCCCCTTCTTAACGAGGTATGCAGCAATAACGGTGCCGGTTCTCCCTATTCCGGCACGGCAGTGAACCAACACAGGCTTATTCTCCTTAACTTTTGCATCAATCCATTCAACCAACTTCTCCAACTGGATTAAGTTAGGAGCGTGAAAATCTTTAATAGGACTGTAAGTGAATTCAAAACCCTTGTTCTCTAGGGCTCTGAGATAATTGTTAACGCTTCCCCAGTATCTAGCAATTTCCCAAGGTTCCGCTAAAACCGCAACGGCTTTTACGCCAGCTCTCTTCCACGAATCGATATCTTCCGCGTTCTTAGCTATGGAGGATGCTGCGATAAAATTATTCAACATCCATGTAACAGTCATTGCCCAGTATGCTGATTGTTAAAGATCTAGAAACTGCTTCTCATACTCTCTCAGGTACTCGACTGATTTCTTAACGTCGACGAAAAGCTTCGCAACATAGCTTACATGCTCCTTCTCTATTCTATTCGCACCCTTGTCTTTAGCAAGCTCGTATGCAGGAGCCATTAGTTGAACCGCATACCTCAGACTTGTTTCAGCACCTATCTCAGTCAGATAGTCTAGGGCTTCTTGGCTTATGGGGATCTTCTCCGCCGTCGCCCTTATTTCCAGAATCTTCCTTATCTCGTCCTTGGCGTATGGCTTGGTGTTTATTATGAGCAACCTGTCGAGAAGGTCGAGGGGCATTCCATGCGGGGCTTTCATATCAGTGCCCCTCACGGTTGAGAACCCCCTGTTTGTTGCGAATATTATTATCGGCGCTAACTCCTGTTCAAGCGCCCTGTTTAGAAAGGCGAATGTTTCAACATCAAGCATGCTGCACTCGTCTATGAACACGACTCCCGGCAGGAGCTCGCATCTCCCTTCTTGAACCAGGGTCTTAATATACTCGTCTACCTCCCTCCTCGTCTCAGGCTCTATTTCCTTCGACTCCCTGCCTCCGAAGAATATGCTGAATATGTCTCCTCCTCTCCTAGCTGCAGCCATGTCCAAGGCGTGAAGCGTAACCGGGTATATGAATTCCTTCTCCTTAAGCACGGCTCCATTCGGAACATCGAGAACCTGGGCTGTAGAGAGATCAACCTTTTTCTCTTCAACGCTCTTCCTACTCTTTCCCAGCTTAACGATCCTCCCTCCCTCAGGGTCTATTTGGACAATGTCGCCGGTCTCTATACCCTGCTGTATCAGCTGAATAGCAAAGCTCTGGTCCATTGTTAACCTCTTAGACTCGTCAGTAGTAGCAATCTTTATCGTAGCGCCCGCAGGTATCTGCTGGTAGGGATTGTAGGGGTGTGGAGCTTTCTCTATGGAAATCTCCTTAACCTCTCCCTCGTAGATCTTCCTTACCTCATGTATCCTCGCCCCTATGGCTTTTCTCAGAGTCTGCATCAGGAACTCTGTCTTCTTGATGTCTGTCGAGAAGATTTCGCTAGCAGCAAGAGGTACGAAGGGAACATCCCTACCGAGCTCCCTGGCTATCGCTGTAGCGATTGCCGTCTTCCCAGTGCCAGGGGGGCCTGCTAACAGTACTGCCCTGCCCGCGAATTTCCCTTCTTTTATAAGCCTCACGACTATTCCAGCAGCTTCTCTAGCCTCTATCTGGCCGACAAGCCCGCCCCCGATGGGTTTCGCCTTCAACCCTTCTAAGCCTAGGCCGGTTATGTGAGAGTGCGCCGCAATCCTCTCCCATTCTCTCAATGATTCAGATATTTCTCTAACCCCAGCCAAGGCACTTCCCCGCTAATCAGTTTAAAAAAGCGGTTTTAAAAATTTTACAGTCATCAGCCTCATAATCCTTCTAAACACCCTTTTCCTCTACGAATTGTAATCTGTAGAACGCGCTGTATAATCCTCCCCTGCGCATAAGTTCTTCATGAGTACCTCTCTCCACGATAATCCCATTATTTAGAACTATTATCTCGTCGCATAAACGTATGGTGGAGAGCCTGTGAGCAATTATTATCGCCATCCTGCCTCGGAGAAGCTTCTTCAAAGCCCTCTGGATTAATAGTTCAGTATAGGGGTCTATTGAGGAGGTGGCCTCATCTAAGACAAGCAACTCAGGGTTAACTAGCAGTGTTCTTGCGAAGCTTATTAGCTGCCTCTGCCCGATCGAAATGTTTGACGAGCCTTCTCGAATCATGTAATCATAGCCGTTAGGCAGCTTCATTATGAATTCGTGAGCTCCAACTGCCTTTGCTGCTGCAACAACCTCCTCGTCAGAAGCATCTGGCCTGCCGAACCTAATATTCTCTCTCACGCTCATCGGAAACAGGAAGGAGTCTTGAAGAACTATGCTTAGCTTGGATCTCCAAGACTGTATTCTAATACGTTTCAAGTCTTGACCATTTACAAGGATTCTCCCGTCATCAGGATCGTAGAATCGAGCGAGTAGATTTATTATTGTCGACTTACCGGCGCCTGTGGGTCCCACTATGGCCAGCTTCCTCTCACGTGTAAGTGTGAAACTGATACCTTTTAAAACGGGGACCTGAGGATCATACCCGAAGGAAACGTTTTCGAACCTGATTTCCTCTATCATTTTAACTCAACAGCTATTTCGGGAGGTGGCTCAACCACTTCTATCTCAGCGTCGATCAAGTCGAAAAGCCTTTCTACAGCAGCCATCGCAGAATTATACTGATCTGCAACATTAACCAGATCTACGAGAGGCATGAAGTATGAGAATTGGTATTCTATGAACGCTACCAGAGTCCCTATTGTTATCGCACCGCTTCCAACAAAAATTGCCCCATACCACAGGATTAGGAGGGAGCCGATTATCCTCATCATAATGACCACCGGCTGGTATGCTGATGAAACCAGCAGGGCCCTCTTGTTCGCCTTAACATTCTCCTCCTGAGCTTCTTCAAACCTCTTCCTAGCCCTATCCTCCTGCACAAATGATTGAATAATCTTAATGCCAGAAGCATCCTCCTGCATTCTTGCAGTTAGCCCAGCTAGGGTAGAAAGCGTCTTCCTGTAAACCCTCCTCGAATACCTTCCAAGCAGCCAAACGACTACTATTGCAAGAGGGATGAAAGACAAAGCTATTAGGGTCAGCTCAAAGTCGAGCATAAACATTATTACGAATGCACCCAGTATAGAAGATGTGTCTAAGAGTATGCTTGTAAAACCCATTCTAAGGAATATTCTAAGATTGTTAGTATCGTTAATAGGTCTCGAGATTATTCTTCCTATCTCGCTTTCTGAAAAATATCTTAGAGAAATTACTTGAAGCTTCTCCATAATCTCGTCCCTTATTAAGGAAACAACGTTCTCGCCGACAATCCTCATTTGAAAAATCTGGACGTGTTGAAAGAGAAAGTTACATAATACTACAAGAGCAAATAGAGGAATCCACCAGAGAAAGTTCGTTAGCTCTCCGGTTTGTATTATCTGGTCTATTGCAACCTTATGCATATAGGGAGCTGCTAAACCTGTTAGGGAAGACAATACTATTGCGATGATAGCTATTGCGAGATTCCTCCTAAACGGCTTAACGTAATTATAGAGCCGCTTGATCAACACAGTGTCGGGCACTGTTCTCTTCCTCTCTTCCTCTTGCGCAGAGAAAGCTCGCCAGGGTCCAGACATTACTCGTTACCCGCCTCCGCCAAAGGCGTTTCCAGCTCCCCGCCTAAGAATTGAGTTTCATATATTCTTCTGTATACTCCCTTCCTCGCCATCAGCTCCTCATGTGTCCCGAACTCCACTATTCTACCATCTTCTAGAACCATTATCTTGTCGGCATTCCTGATTGTCGAAAGCCTCTGCGCAATTATGAAGGTGGTCCTGCCCTTCATTGCTTCCTCTATTGCTGACTGTATTTCGCGTTCAGTCTTAGCGTCCACGAACGAAAGCGAATCGTCCATTATCAGTATCTTCGGGTTCGCGAGTATTGCTCGGGCGATCGTTATCCTCTGCCTCTGTCCTCCTGACAGTGTTACTCCTCTTTCGCCGACAAAGGTATCATAGCCCTCTGGCAGAGACTCTATAAAGTCACGTATCCTAGCAAGCTCCGCAGCCTTGACGACCTCCTCCATAGAGGCATCTGGCTTTCCGAATGCTATATTATCCCTGATCGTGCCGGAGAATAGAAACACGTCCTGCGGCACTATACCTATCTGTCTTCTTAAGCAGGAAAGCCTGAACCTCCTAATGTCTACGCCGTCTATCAGTATGCTTCCTGAAGTGGCATCGTAGAACCTTGGGATGAGGTAAATTAGCGTTGATTTCCCTGAGCCTGTCGCACCCAGTATGGCGATCTTCTCACCGGGATTTACTTTAAAACTCACGTCTTTTAAAACAGGCAATCCGTTAGCATATTGGAAAGTAACGTTTCGGAACTCGACGGAGCCCTCTCTTATAGTTATTTCCTCAGCATCAGGCGCGTCCTCAACAACCGTCGGAGCATCCGTGATTTCGAATACTCTTTCAAGCCCAGCGTACGCGTTTATCCAGTTTCCAAGCATCATGCTGAGATCTCTCAATGGAAAGCTTAGACGCGTCATGTATCTTGCAAAAAGTATTATGCTACCCACAGTCAGGGCCGCCCCAGAGGTGAAGATCGAGAACGTTGCGTAAACGTAAACCATTGCTATGGAAAGGGTTAGTATTGCCGTGGGCAGGGGCATGTAGATTGATTGTATTCTGCCAGCGGTTATAGCTGTCTCGACAAACCTCTGCTCCGCCTTCTTAAACCCCTCAACCATATCTTTCTCCCTCCTGAATATTCTTACAGTCTTCATCCCGACGATATTCTGCTGAATGTAGCTGCTGAGCCTGCCGAGTATTAGCTGCATTATCCTGAAAAGGGGCATAGTATTAATCCAGAGCCTCGTTGTAAAGTAGAAGATTAAAGGCATTGGAAGCAGGGAGATGAGAGTCATCTGGGGACTTATAGAATACATTACGGAGAAGAAAACTATTATTGAAAAGATTGCATTGCATAGAGTACCTATCCATGTTCTGAGGAAGGCGTCTACAGGTTGCAAATCAGTCGTCGCCCTTGAAACTAAATCGCCAACTGACATCGAATCATAGAAGCTGAAAGATTTCTTTTGAAGAGAAGCGTAGTATTCAGACCTTATGTCGCGTGTGATGAAGAGCGCCAATAAGCCGTTAGAATAACCTATGAAGAAGTTCACTATTGCAAAGCCAATACCCGTCGCTAGAATTAGCGCAATGTATTCGAAGAGCAGCTCCTGCCTACCTTTAACAATAACTTCATCTATCATTAGAGAGGTGTAGAGAGGTTCGAGCGTGAATAAATACGTTCTTATGAATGATAGAACTACGATGATAATTACGAGGTGAACGTAATTCCTATGGTATTTAATCAGTCTTTTGAAAGCAGTTACTGATTCGGAAAAACTCTTCTTCGGCTTGAGCGAATAAACATATTCTAACAGCGGCTTCTCCACGCTCATTTTTGTTTTATCGGTTTGGGAACCGGCGGAAAGAACCGTAAATATAAGGATTTTTCAGAAAGAGAGTTTACAATCCATACTTTTCCCATCTAAATATTTATTTCAATCTGAAAACGTTTTGGATAATTCCTTAGCTCTACGGACAGCAGCCTCCACAGCACTCATCAAAGTTGCCCTTAAGCCCCCTTTCTCAAGTTCGTAAAGACCCGCTATGGTTGTCCCGCCTGGAGTAGCAACAATGTCTTTCAACTCTGCCGGCTTACCCTTGCCCTCAAGGACCATCTTAGCTGAGCCAAGCATCATTCTGGCAGCGATCTTCAGCGAAAGGTCTTTTGGTAAACCGATTTTCACACCAGCATCAGCCAGCGCATCGAGCAGTATGAAGATGTATGCAGGGCCGCTTCCGGAAAAGCCCGTTATCTCATCCATCCAGTCTTCAGGAACCTTAAGGACCTCACCCATGGAGCTGAAGATTTTAGAAACTGTTTCCACATCTTTTTCGCTAGCCTTCGACCCTGGTGAAAGAGCTATAAATGCTTCGCCAACCTCTATTAGGATGTTCGGCATTATTCTTATGAACCTTGCATTCGGAGCAATCTTCTCCATATAGCTCAGCTTTACGGCTGCAGCTATAGATATTATCAGTTTTCCTTCAACAAGGTCTTTAACATCTCTTAAAACAACCGGCACATCTTTAGGTTTAACCGCTAATATTATAATGTCAGAACTCTTCGCCACCTCCCTATTGTTTTCTAAAACTTCAGCTCCATAAGACTTGGCGAGTTGCTGCTTCTCAGGATCAATGTCTGTCGCAACCACCCTATATTCTCCTGTCCTAACAATATTCCTGACTATCAGGCCGCCCATCTTCCCAGTTCCGATTACACCTATTGTCCTCAAGACCGTAAATAAGCTGCCTTGATATAGTATTTAATAATTTATTTCTGAGCTTCTTGAAGCAATATAGTTCTCGATACTCCTCAACATTCTCAGCTTTGCAGAAAATCTAAAATAGTTCGTTTTAATGGCATGAGTCTGAATGTTTAAACCGGCTAGGATGAAGAAAATAAAGCTATTATTACCCGTGGAACAGGAAGACAGTTTTCTAAAAGAAGTAGGCAAGCTTGGGATTTTACAAGTAGCAACAGTCGAGAAGAAGCCTCCGGACTTCAGCACAGATGTTAACGTAACTGTAGAAAAGAATAACTTATTGAATCTTGTCAGGAGGTGCGACGCTATACTCAACAAGCTTCCTAAAGAAGGAATCATAACCCAATTAATTGGAAAAAGCGATAGAATTAAGTGTTCGGATGAAGAAGAGGCTGAAATATACGCTAATGCTCAAAGCATCCTTAATAATGCTGAGGATAAGCTTAACAAGTTGGAGAAGCTTAGAATGTTAAAACTCTCCACGAAGAAACAGATCTCTCTGAAGATATTGTCTCTGCTAAAAGACAATTTTATCGTGTTGAAGAAGAGCTTGGAGAGAACATTGTTAGAAGAGCTGCAGCAACCATGGTTAAATTGAATGATGTAGAACTTACATGGGAGAATCTGAGGGGAGTCTTAATACCCAAAGTAACCTACTCCAAAAGTCTTCCTAGAGTAGAAGACAGAGGCTACTCTCCTCTAGAAACAAACGAGAGCCTTGACCTGGCTTCGGAAAATATGCATAAGTTTCTCGAGACCCTAATACATTATGTTAACCTATCAATCCGGTACAGAGTCTTAACTAGAGAGCTTAAGAAAATAGAGATAAGGTCTAAGGCATTAGACCATGTTTTGATCCCAAGCCTTTCTCTCCAAAGGAAGAGAATATTGTCAAAGCTGGAAGAGATTGAAAGAGAAGAATTGTCGAGAAAGAAAAGGGTTAAACAACTTCTTGAGTCTAGAAGCACATCCTCGATGTAACACAGCTATATGACGATAGGGATCTTCGCCCCGCATTTTGGACACCTGTCTCCTTTAAGCCTATTACGGCTCATCATTAGTCCAAATCTTTCGATTAAAAGCTCTCCGCAGCTCGGACAGTAAGTGTTCTCGCCCTGACCTGGGACGTTCCCCAAGTAAACGAATTTCATTCCTTCTTTTCTAGCAATCTCATACGCTTTCCTAAGGCTTTCTAAAGGTGTATCCGGAATGTCTGAAAACCTGTAGGTTGGGAAGAATCGAAGTATGTGAAGGGGAGTTTCGTCCCCAAGATTGTCCTTAATCCACCTTACTAGGTTTCTGAAACTAGCCATGTTATCGTCAAAGCCCGGGATCACTAGGTTTGTAATCTCTATGAAAATATTCTGCCTCTTCATCTCCAATAAGCATTCGTATATCGGAGCCACATCAGGCACGCCTATTATCTTCCTGTAACAATCTTGGTCTCCTGAACACTTAAAGTCTACAGTAGTAGCATCTAAATATGGCGCGATCATCTTAACTGCTTCGGGAGTCATGTAACCGTTTGTGACGAAAGTGTTCTTAACACCCTTTTCGTGAGCAATCTTAGCAGTATCGTAAGCAAACTCGAAGAATATTGTGGGCTCAGTATACGTGTAACTTATTATCCTGCAGTTCTCGGAAACAGCTTGCTCAACAACATCGCTTGGAGAATACTCGTCGCCAACAACGTGCTCAAGCCTCCTGTCGCGGTAAACCTGGCTTATATCGTAATTGCAACAGAAACGGCAGGCGAAGTTACATCCTGCACTCGCTATTGAGAAAGTGAAATTTCCGGGTAGAAAATGGAAAAGAGGCTTCTTCTCAATAGGGTCAACGTGCAAAGCGATGAGCTTCCCATAATTTAGACTGTAGAGCTTCCCATCAATATTCTTCCTAACGAGACATGCTCCTAAAGCCTTGTCAGGTATTAAACAACGCCTCCCGCAAAGATCGCATCTAATTCTATCGCCTTCCTTATGCCAGAGAACAGCCTCCTTCACAACAGGAGAAAAGCATAATTTAAGTTTAAACTTTTCCCTTAGATGTCTTAGGTATTGCTCATAAGCAAGATCTACTGCTTTTTCAATATTCTTCTCATAAACCGCGTGGAAACTGACTCTAGATAGAATGGTTATTAGTTTTCATCTTAATACAGGTCACTTCTCAGAACGACGTCTAACCTCATCTAAATACTTTATTGCATCGAGGGCTGCTTGACATCCTTCACCGGCTGCAGTGATTGCTTGACGATAACGGTAATCCTTGGCCTCGCCAGCTGCGAAAACACCCTCAACACTAGTCTTAGTATTATCCTTTACTATTATGTACCCTCTCTCATCCATTTCGATCTGTCCCTTGAAGATTTTGGTGTTAGGCTCGTATCCTATCGCCACGAAAACGCCTTCGCAAGGAATTTCAAACACTTCTCCCGTGTCGACTCTCCTAGCCCTAACCCCTTCTACACGTCTCTCTCCGAGTATTTCTTCAACAACGCTGTTCCATACGAATTCTATCTTACTGTTCTCAAAAGCCCTTTCCTGAAGAATCTTAGAGGCTCTGAGTTCACTCCTCCTATGGATTACCCTAACCTTCTTGGCGAACTTCGTCAAAAACAATGCCTCTTGCAGAGCAGAGTCGCCGCCTCCAACAACCACCACTTCCTTATCTTTGAAGAAGGCTCCGTCGCAGACAGCACAGTTAGAAACCCCTTTCCCCTTCAACCTTCTCTCGCTTTCCAAACCCAGTTCTCTCGGTGAAGCACCGGTAGCAATTATTACTGCATCACCCTCGTAAGCAGTATCTCCAGCTTTAACCTTGAAAGGCCTTTTTGAAAAATCTACGCTCTCAGCGTCTTCAAAGACCATTTCTGCTCCGAAGCGCTGGGCTTGTTTAAGCATATTATTCATCAGCTCTGGACCCAAGATTCCATCGGGGAACCCCGGATAGTTTTCCACCTCTGAGGTAAGCATTAACTGCCCGCCCCAAGAAGACCCTGCGATTACAAGCGTCTTCAATCTCGCTCTGCCAGTGTATATTGCTGCAGTCAAACCGGCTGGGCCGGAGCCGATGATTATTACGTCATACTTGACTCCCGAAGACTGGGGACGCAACATTAAAGAGAAGCTACTCATGATTAAGCATCAACCAGGTTTCAATAAAAACCTTTTCCGAAGTTAAAAGCTACTAACGGCTCTCCTTAATGATTCTACCTTATCCTCCATTTTTCTCTCCACGTCCCGCCTATCATCTATCTTAACCAGGGTTATTACGCGTTTAACACCTTGTTTGAAAACTGCATCATGAGCAACCCTAACTATTCTTAGAGCCTCCTCAACGCTACTGGTTTCGAAAACCGTGCACATCGGCGTCAACTCGTATTTAACCCCGGTCTCTTCAAGCGCCTTAATGGCATGGGCAATGATCTTTGAAACACTAGTCCCCTCGCCCATCGGTATTATACTTAACTCCACTATAACCCTCATCCTCCCATGCTTCTTGCAAAGGAGTGTGATAAATTTTTAACACAATGGGCTGTAGCCTAATTAGAAGCGTTCTGAACCCTGTTAAGGTATTGCTAGGCTTAAGCAAGACTCTCCACCCTCCTTAAGAGAGAATAAGGCGATCAGCCTACCTTAGCCCCATTATACCTATAATGCTTATTATACTCATAGTTTCTGAAAAAGTTGAAATAACCCCTTTTAATGGAAGAGGGGTTAAGTTGAAACACAAGTTAAGGGCTGCGAGCAGAGCATTACAAATAGAGGGAGAGAGCTCCTTCATGGTGCTCGGTAATGCGAAGAAGCTTGAAAACCAGGGTAGGAGAATAATACACCTGGAGATAGGTGAGCCGGATTTCGTCACGCCGGCAAACATAAGGGAGGCTGCGATAAGAGCGTTAAGAGGGGGGGAGACTCATTACACTCCTACCCCGGGCATGCTTGAGCTGAGGAAGGCGATAGCGGATAAAATGATGCAAGACTTCGGCGTAGAGATAAGTTTCGAAGATGTTTCTGTGACACTAGGCTCTAAGGAGGCTGTTTTCGCAGCGTTAGCATCTATAGTGGAGGAGGGTGATGAAGTCCTTTACCCGAACCCGGGGTACCCTGCTTACGAGAGTGGTGTAAGGTTCTTCGGGGGCAAGCCTATTCCGGTCAGACTCAAGGAGGAAAACGAGTTTAGAATGACGCCCGACGATGTCAACCAGCTTGTTTCGAGTAAGACTAAGGCTATAATAATAAACTCTCCCGAGAATCCTACCGGGTCTGTTTTAAGCAAGGAGGATGTTAGAGGGATAGTGGAGATAGCTAAAGATGCTGGTGCATACGTTATCAGCGACGAAATATACAGGTACATAATATACGATGGATTGAAACACTATTCGCCGATCCAATTCGACGAGAATCTGGAGAATACTGTGGTGATCGACGGCTTCTCTAAATACTATGCTATGACTGGCTGGAGGCTCGGGTACATAATTACGCCTAAGCATTTGACTGAAGCCGTACAGCTTGTTTTAAACCTGGTGACAGCATGCCCCTCCTCCTTCATCCAGATAGGAGGAATAGAGGCTTTGAGAAACGGCATGAATGCTGTTAGAGAAATGGTTGAACAATACTCTATTAGAAGAAACGTTGTCCTCGAGGAAGTTTCTAAAATAGAAGGTGTCCACATGGTTAAGCCAAGGGGAGCGTTCTACGGCTTCATAAATGTTACGAAAATAACTAATAAGGCGGGGATTAACAGCCTGAAGCTGGCATCGATCCTATTGGAGAATTATGGGGTTGCAGTGCTCCATGGAACAGCGATGGGGTCTTTCGGAGAAGGATACATTAGGATAAGTTATGCTAACTCCGTAGAGAACCTAAGGGAAGGCTTAAGAATAATGGGCGAGGCTTTCGAAGAGTTGAAAAATAAGAAATAAATAGTTATTTACTCAAACCTGGGAATGCTTTTCAGAGTCCTTTCTAGATATATCTTAGCAAGCCTCACATAGCTTTTATCGTTTAGCAATGCCATAAGCCTCAGCCCGCTTCCAGACTTCATCAATACAACGCTCTGCTTTCCAGTATACTCTATCTCCTCTATCTCGCCTATCTGGAGAATACCGCTGTAGCTCTCGAACAACTCGAACTGCTCTCCTATGAATGCAGCAAGAATGTCTTCATCCAAGTCTATGCGGGAGCCGAAGCTTAAGCAGGTAATCCCGTCGGGAAGCAAGACGTATATGGAGTTTATCGCACCCTTAGACTGGGAGAGACAGTTCTGGATTGCGCTTTCCACAACCTTAACCCATTCGAAATACTTCTCCGCGTCTTCGCTCGTCACTATTTCCTTCAGGGGAGGCTTCTTTACAGCTGGCGGAGGCTGTACAACCTTGGGGACAACTGGTTTCTCAATCGCAGCTGCCCTCTCAACGGCTGCGGGAGCCTTCTCCTCAACCCTCCCAGTTTCCTGTCTAGCAGCAGCCATTCTATAACGAGCTATAATCTTATCAAAATCCAGCTTCTCCTCCTCAGCCTCCCTATCTTTTTCGCTTTCCATAGTTAAACTACCCTACAGAATCATTAATCGCGTGCGTATTCCAATAATCCTTTGTCAGTTTCAAATATTACATACTGCTCTTAAACGCGACGCAAAAAGGGAAGAGTAAATCCCAATGAATGTTCTTGAAATGTCAGCTTTACCATTCAATTTAGGAATAAAAATTGGCAAAAATGTTTTATAATACTGGATTGTAGAGGGCATTAATGAGGGTTTACCTGATATCCTATACTTCAAACCCTGAGCTTATAGTTGCAGTGGCAGCGAGAACCTCTTTTAAAAGCGAAACGCCAACAGAAATATTGGAGAAGCTGTCTAAGCCTGAGAATGCTGAGAAGATTAAAAAGGAGATTTCAGATCTTTTAAGGCACAATCACCTTTCACCGATTGAACACGCTTCATTCACCTTCGCTGTAGAAGGGGTTTCAAGAGCCTGCACCCATCAGCTTGTCAGGCATAGAATAGCCTCGTACACTCAGCAGAGCCAGAGATTCGTGAAAGTAGATACTTCTAGTGAAGACTGGTTTGTTATCCCTAGGGCGTTGGAGGAGGGGGGGTTGAGGGAGGAGTTTAAAGAGAAAATGCGTATTATCGCCTCGTGGTACGAGGATCTTTCCAATAAGGGCGTTGAGAAAGAGGATGCGAGATTCATACTCCCCCAAGCTACGAAGACGAACATAATCGTAACTATGAACGCTAGAGAGCTCCTACACTTCTTCAACCTAAGGCTTTGCGCCAGGGCTCAATGGGAGCTTAGAGAAGTAGCAATGGAGATGCTTAAACTGGTGAAGAAAATTGCTCCCACAATATTCAAGGATGCGGGGCCATCTTGTATGAAAGGCTTCTGCCCCGAAGGGGATTTAATGCCTGAAGAGTGTAGAAGAATGGGAATACCCAATATTCAAAAAAGATTTAGAGAGATTACGTGACGGAAAAAGCTTTTTAAGTGCTGCATAACCCCAACGCCGTGCTTAAGGAGGCGAAGCCTTTGAAGAAAAACATAAAGGTTAAACTGGTATTACTGATTCCTAAAGTCCTATTCTCAGTGCTTTTCGCAGCGCTCTTCATGGTTCTAACTAAGATTAAGTTCTGGCCCATATTCGGAACAGAGTCGAGCTTCTCATTTGGAGCTATTTTCGGACCGGTAATACCCAAGTTTCTTAATGTTTACTGGGGGGCCTCAGTAATAATGCTTACCCGTATAGTTGGATTTGTCACAGGATACTACAAGATGCCGGACATAAGCAATCCGGCGAAGTTTTTGAATAGCTGGCTAACCTTCTTGCCGATAATTGCTGCAGGCACGTATTTCGCTAAAATGTTCAAAGGAGATAAGAGGCTTATCATCATACCTGCTTTAAGCATTCT
>CAZTSG010000011.1:0-32388 GCA_964616835.1 uncultured Nitrososphaerota archaeon
GATATTGCCAGCAGCGCGATCAACAATATTGAGTAAACTGTTCTGACCCTCGGCTCCCCGGCGTAAATGTTTACCAACAAAAGCGATGTGAAGAGTATTCCAATAGTCAGCCTTACTATTCTAAGCATGAACAGGTTTCTACGCGCACGCTGGGCTTCCTCCATCGTGGACTTCTGCTCTTTGAGCTGCTTCAGCCTTTCCTCAGACAAGTAGTATTTACCGTCCTTCTCAACGAATATTCCCAGTTTCCCTAGGCGACCCTGTATGAGGTGCTTGAACCGTGGTGGGAGACCGAGCTCCTCCAGCGTCATAGCCCTATCCGGGCTTGTAGCTCCCTTTTCACGAAACTTTTCGACGAGCTTAAGCAGCCCCCCTCCGGCTTCAATCCTCTCCATCAGCATTCTAACCAGTCCTCGTGAAAAAATATAATGTTTACTTTTGGAGAAACTGTGTTTTTCTGTTAGCAGCAGTCGTGTAAGTTGACCTCAACCCCCTGATGAGGCTTAGAAGATTATTAACCTGCTTGTCGAGATATGTTTCGAGCTCGCGTGGCATCTCTCCCCTAGTTTTACCGAGGTTCCGCGGCTCTATGCTTTCAACAATCCCCTCCATCTTTCCAAGCATTATGCTGATCCATATGTATGTCAGGCTTAGGCTCGGCTCGTCCACGAACCCTGGCTTGAACTTTCCGATGAACTCGTCAACTATCTTCTCGATCTCATCCAGTTTCCCAATGAGCTTCTCAGCCTCCACACTCGGAAGCGGCGCCGGTCTCCCAGCTATTCCCGATGCCTCCGGGGGCTCGCCCTCTAAAACAATTTTCTTCAGATCTCTAATGTACTTCCGGAGTGCTAGGGCAGCTGAGAAAACGAATCTCTCATGCTTCCTGTCGAGCGAATTACTACTCAAAGTGCTTTCACCTCAAGACCCAACATTCTTAGCGAGGAGACTGCTTGGAAAGTGTATTCGAACGAAGAGATGCCGTGTTCCAGGCTCCTCCTGAAACCGCCGTTAGCGTTTTGACAACCTATGATGAAGCTTATGGTCTCTTCAGGGTATAGGGGCTCCTCCCTTAGGAGTTGGAGGCATGTCAACCCCATGAAGGTTGACTCCATGAAGGAGGGCTTGACTCCAGGCTTAAGGGAGAAGCCCCCCTCCGGATTCTCATGTAGCCTCACGAAGCGTAGCGTGTCTGCAGCATCTTCAAGGTGATGATTCAGTATTGAAAGGGTTTTAAGGGCATAGAATGTTGAGTTTAAACTAGATTCTGTAGCACCGAAACCACCATCAGGATTCTTGAGGGAGAGGATGAAGCCAACTATCTTCTCACGGTTCTGTTTAAGGTTAAGCATGCTCATGAGCTCTACGCACATGAATGTTGTTTCAAGCTCGGAAACCGACTCGACGTCAACGTCTTGCGCTCCAAACCTTCCCGTGGAATCCATGAGTTCAAGAATATGTTTAGAAACATCTATAAGAGGCTGGTTGAGAATGATGAATATCTTGTTGATCAGGTAGTAATCCCTAATGTTCATAGCATTATAGTTTTTAACCCATGAGGTAGTGTCACCAACCCTAGGAGGCCTGACCTTAAGCATTCTCAGGGTCTCTAGGGCAAGATAAGTATCGTAGAGGGTGGAGTCAGTATACTGGACAGATGTGTAACCTCCATCTTCATTCTGCCTTGCAGTAATATATTGCACTGTTTTATGCATCAGAATCTTCTTCCCCATCCTAACCGCCTCCGTTTCCAATTGTGCCAGCCTCTGTCTACTTCAGGGTAGGAGCCATCAGCCTCATTAGAGGCGGTTAGAGGAGGGCTCCATCTCCTAGCCGTCTCCGACGGCCATCCTGAGCTATTTTACTACTCCTATTAAACATTTCTAATCTCCTCTTGCTCAGTAGTTTAGCTTCCCTATTCTAGCCAGGTAGGTTAATCATTAGTTTCGCTATGGGAATGTTGAAACGTCATTCCAAATAATATTCTCTTTAAAGAGTAAACGTTCTCGTCTAGTAATAAAAGGGTCGGATGGCTGAGAAACTTTTTTAAACCCTTGCCTTTGAAAGGCGGCAACAATACGATTGGTAATAATCGAGGGACAATATGGCTCAGAAGCTTCGTGGAGGCTAGCTAGGATTCTATTCGATTCTAAAAGTTTGGAAAGGAGGGTTATCGATGCTGCAATATCTTGAAGTGCTTAAACCGAGGATGAGCGACGAAGATTATCGAAGGCTCTCTGCAATACTCGCTCCTAGAGTGCATAAGTTTATTGCAGAATCTGCTGAATTGTGTAATCCTGATAGAATATTCATCTGTACAGATTCTCAAGAAGACATTTCATACATTAGGCGTCAAGCAATAGAATCAGGTGAGGAGGCTCCTCTCAAAACACCAGGTCATACTTACCACTTCGACGGGCCTCAGGACCAGGGTAGGGACAGAGAGGCTACTAAATACCTTGTGCCAAAAGGAGACTACTTGAGCAAGGCTCTTAACCAGATAGATAGGGATGAGGGGCTCGCCGAGATAAGAAGCCTGCTCAGAAACGCTATGAAGGGGCGTACAATGATAGTGCGCTTCCTCTCTCTGGGCCCTCTAAACTCGGTTTTCAGCATCCCTTGCATGGAGTGTACAGACTCGTGGTATGTTGCGCACTCTGTGGACTTGCTTTACAGGCCTGCCTATGAAGTCTTCAAGCAGGGGAGGGTCCCCGACGACCTCTTCTGCGTTCTGCATTCAGCCGGCAAGCTGAATGAGAGAATGATAAGTGCGGAGCCTGAAAAGAAGAGAATATACATAGACTACATTGAGAACATTGTTTACAGCGTTAATACTCAATACGGTGGGAACAGCATCGGCTTTAAGAAACTTGCTTTAAGACTTGCTATCCGTAAAGCTGACCGTGAGGGCTGGCTTGCAGAACACATGATGATAACGGGTGTGCATGGGCCGGGCGGGCGGAAGACTTACTTCGCCGGAGCCTTCCCAAGCGCATGCGGCAAGACTTCGACAGCAATGCTTCCCGGAAACACTATTCTCGCTGACGACATAGCCTACCTCAGGAATATTGACGGTGTTTGCCGTGCAGTAAATGCTGAAGCCGGGATATTCGGAATAATCAAGGATGTTAATCCTGTAGACGACCCGGTTATCTGGGAAGTACTTACTAAGCCGGGTGAAGTAATCTTTTCAAACGTTCTGGTTAAAGACGGCAAGCCTTACTGGCTGGGAATGGGCTGCGAGCTCCCCAAGGACGGTATAAATTATACTGGATACTGGTGGGAGGGTAAGAAGGATGAGAATGGTGAAGAGATACCGCCTATGCATAAGAATGCGAGATACACGGTATCGCTTAAAGCTCTGAAGAACTGTGACCCTGAGCTGGATAATCCTCTCGGAGTAGAGCTTGGGGGTATAATATACGGTTGCCGTGACGCACGGGGCTATGTCCCTGTTCAGCAAAGCTTCGACTGGGAACATGGCATAATAGCGTACGGGGCTGCTCTTGAGACAGAAACGACTTTCGCAATAACCGAGGAAGAGGGGAAATACGAAATAAACATCATGAGCATTCAGGATTTCGTCTCGATACCCCTAGGGAAATACATACGCAACAACTTGGAGTTCGGCAGGAGACTCAGGAAGAAACCGGTTATCTTCGGAGTCAATTATTTCCTGAGAGATTTAAGAACTGGAGAATTTCTTAACGATCGGAGGGATAAACAGGTTTGGATGAAATGGATGGAGTTACGAGTCCACAATGATGTGAGTGCTATAAAATCCCCGACTGGTTGGATACCCAAGTATGAAGATTTGAAGAAGCTCTTCTACGAAGTGCGTGGTATAGAATACTCTGAGACGGATTACGTGAAACAGTTTACTATACATGTCCGCGAAAACATTGCTAAAATCAATCGTGTGGAGAAATTCTTCAAGGAAAATGTTCCGGACGCTCCTCCGGAATTGTTCAAAGTGCTTGAAGAGCAGAGGGAGCGCTTGTTAAGTTTACAGAAGGAATTTGGCAACTATGTTTCTCCTAAAGATCTTGAAAAGTGATTAAAAGAATATTAGGCTGTTGCTCCTTCGAGAGACTTAGCGCATTCACACTTTCTCTCTTCAGGAGTGTTCTTAATGGCTCTTGCTAATAGCCTCCTAACATTATCTATGTTCTTGCTGAATATCTCCTTAACTTCTTCATGAGTTATTTTCACAGGGCCCGTTCCCGCAGCGTAGTTTGTCGACATCACTATGCTAGCATAGCATATTCCAAGCTCTCTCGCAAGGGCTACTTCAGGGTAGCCTGTCATTCCCACCACGTCCGCTCCAAGAGTGCGGTATGCCGCGATCTCGGCTGGCGATTCAAACCTAGGGCCCTCCGTACATATGTAAGTGCCCTTCCCATGATAGAAGATCTTCTCTTCTTCGCAAGACTTTTTCAAAACCTCCCTAAGCTCCGGGCAGTAAGGATTGGTAAAATCGATGTGCACAACACCGCCCACAGGAGGCTTATCCTTGAATATCTTAATCTTAGTCTTGCCGTTGAAAAACGTCGGTATCCTTCTCTTAGTCATGTCTATCACTTGGTCTACTATGACGAATTCTCCAGGCTTGATATTGGGGTTTATCGAGCCAGCGGCCTGCGTTGTAAAAATCCTTTCTACACCAAGCTTCTTCAAACCGTAAATGTTCGCCCTATAATTTATCTCGGAAGGTGGAACTGCATGCGAAACTTTGAGACTGCCTGGCTTAGCGTGTCTCGGCAGGAAGGCGACAGCTTTGTCACCTATATAGCCAAGCTCTATTCTAGGAGTTTTCCCGAAGGGGGTCTCGACTATTTTGTGCCCTACTACTTCTAGAAGGGTGTAGAGGCCTGAGCCGCCAATTACCCCGATCTTAACCTCCTTAACCTTGGCCATGCAATAGAGCTCATTACAAAACCCATAGATAAGTCTTCCTCAAAACGGATGGGGGAAATAGATAAGTATCTCAACGTAAATGTTCAGTTCAGGAGGAATGGGTTGATCAGCCTGGAGGACATCTTGGAATTCTACAGGCTGAGGCAGAGGGGCTTTAGTAAGTTTTACATCGTATTGGTCTTAGTTACGATAAACCTTTTCTCTATCTCTATTCTTCTCGACGTTGCGAAATTCTTCCTCGCCGTTCCCCTGCTTCAAATCGGAATCATCGTCTTGGTAACTACCCTAACAGTTGGTTTAATTGACAAGCTTAGACTTGAAAGAGGGAGGTCGCATCCCTTTCTAATACTGGTTGAAAGCATGAGGGTTACTTCTTATACTATTCTTCCAATTCTCATGATCTTTGTCGCTGTTCTGTTTTACCTAGGTGCTCCTAGTGCATACTACTTTGAGAACCTTAAGGGGGTGATTTCAATGCTTTCAATATTTCTCATGATCTCTATTCTCAGCAAAATATTCGTATTTCAAATAAAAATACTGGTGTCTCCTTTTGAGGAGAATAAACCTATTAAATATTCGCTGTATTTCGGGTCTATAGCAATAGCCTTGATTAGCATTGCCTCATACCTTTTGTCAGACACTATTCTTCCGCCGAAATTGACAGAATGGTTTATGTATCTTACTTTCATATTCTTTCTAGAGCTTATTTTCCTATATCTTTCTGCGGAAGTAGCTTTAAACTATAGAACGGGCGTTTATGTCTTAATGTTCCTATCATATTTTGCAGTCCTCTTCTTCTCTTTGACAGGATGTGCTGAAATACTTAGGCTGAGCTACAAGATGTATAGCGAGGTTTTCCCTAAGATCGTTACAGGTGTTTTCCTATTAAGCATTAATACTCATTTAATGGACTCTAGAATTAAACAGTTCTTTCCTGGAAAACCGGAGGCTCAGGGCCTGGGGAAAACAAGTATTGAAGAAATCTTAAGCATTTTGGAAAGCATTAAGAGGGATGTTAACCTTAGTAAGAAGACTATTGAAAAGCAGGATGATGCGATAAGGATGTTAACGCAGATGGTTGAGAAGATATCCTCCTCCAGCAGTGGAATGGTTGAAGAACTGCGGAGGGAGTTGAAAACTATAAGGCCTTCTCAGATTATTAGTGAAACGAACACAGTCTTTTCGAAAAAGCTTGCTGAAGAAATATTAAGGTTATGCAGTTCCCACAATGAATTCTCGATGATTGATTTAGCTGGCTTCATACTGGGCCCCAGACTGCCGTCAGTGAATAGTAAGAGAGCCATGAATGTTGAAAGCATCTCTCCGATCCCATTATTCATAATTATCTCTGCATTCTTCCTTAGTCTGGAAAAGCCGGTAAACGAGTATGAGGTTCACCAGAAGGATTTGGCCGAGCTGCTGGTTTCCTACCATCCGTATTTTCGCACAAAATGGAGCAGGCGTACGGCGCAAAACTTCGTGAGTTCTACTGTGCTTAAATACATTAGAAATCACAGGGAGGGTGAGATACTGTTTTCCATAAAGGGGCGTGGATCAATAGAGCTTTCCAAGAACAGTTCGGTACAACCCTTTTACCAAGCGATTAAAGATTATATCCATGAAATAGGACGTGAAAACTTCGCCCTTATACTAATATCCCTCCCTAAAACTAGAGAATTGACAATTAGGGAGCTAAAAATCGATGAAAAAGACCTTAAAAGGTTATTTTAAACATTTTATCAATAAAGTGAATTTTTTCAATCCTTTAAATGCTAAAAATGCCCCAAATACAGTTACTAAATTATTCTGAACGATGTCCGTTATTAACATATTTCTCTCAGTGAAGAAATAACGCTCCTGTTGAAAGACTACAGGAACGTTTCAGTAATAATCCCTACTCTCAACGAGGAAGAATCAATAGGTAATGTCATAAGGGGTGTGAAAAAAAACCTTCCTGGGGCTGAGATTATAGTCGTAGACTCTGGCACTGATAGGACTGCTGAAATAGCCTCCTCCTTGGAAGCAACCGTAGTTAAACAGATTAGGAAGGGTTATGGGGCAGCGGTAAGAACGGGGCTTAATATGGCGAGGGGCAGTATTCTTGCCTTCATGGATGGAGACGGCACCTACGACCCCAGTGACTTAAAGCGGCTTGTCGACCTTGTGGAAAGCGGGCGTGCTGATGTGGCTACGGGCTTAAGGTTCAGCAGCAAACCGGCGGGAATGAGCGTAACACGATACTTAGGCAATCTCCTCATAAACTTGTTATTCTCCTTACTCTTCCTAAAGAGGATTAGGGATACTCAGACGGGCATGAAGGTTTTCTCGCGAGAAGCTTACTTAAAGATGAGATTGAAGGAGGACGGGATGCCCTTCTCAACAGAAGTGCTCACCGAAGCGTGTAGGAATTGCCTAAGGATAGTGGAGACCAACATAAAATACTGCACTCGAGTAGGGGTTTCAAAGTTAAACCCGTTTAAAGATGGAGTTAGAATCTTCTTATTCATGATTAGAAATAGGTTTTATTCTAACCTCCGTTTTCTAAGAACCAGGGGCCAACCATATTGGAAACAATATTCAGTAGAGAATTTTTCCATTAATTAGTTCTAGGAAATCAGGTCGAGAGATATCAGGACGGTAGGCGGTATCTTAATGGTGGTTAATGCTCTCAGAGCCTTGTCGTTAAGCCCAAGGTAGATAAGCCTTCTGTAGAAGCGGAGCTCCCACTTATCCCAAGTTATAGTCCCCTGCCCGCTGGGGTTCTTCTGCGTCGTGACTTTCAAGACCTTTCTGGGGAGCGGGATGGGTCCTGAAACCTTAACGCCATTCTCCCTAGCTATCTTAAGTATCTGGTCTACTACGCTCTGAAGGTCGCTCAACTCGTTGCTCACGATCTTTATCCTAGCTTTGCTCACCAACTTCGGGTTAACCTTCTCAAAAAGGGTTTTTATGGGTTTTCTTTCCTCGGAAGGCTTAACCCCGCCTTAAAGACTGGTTTACCGCCTTTCCACGTAAAGCGGCCTGGACACGTGTCTGGCATGTAAGAATTGAGCTTTAACCCAACTATTCCATTTAGGATTTGGCAACAGTCGGCCAACATTATCGCCTAGAAGTGTTTCCACTAAACTATTTCTAAGGGGCTCAATGTCCATGGAGGATGACTATGCCATTTTTTACTTTCAGGCTCTCTACACAGTACAGTATTAAAATTACTCTATCCACGCTTTTCCCGCTTGCACCATAGCAATATCTATCGGATTGTTCACGAATCTTCAGTAACTGGTTCTTAAGGAGAAACTATCCAAAAGCATTGTCTACTTCCAGTCTTCGAGGTTTATATGCTCCATTTTATCCCTCGCCCATCATCCCGTAGCTACTCCGGGCCGCCTTAAGCATTACTTTAAAAATTCAGGCCGCATCGCGGCTCCACTAAAATTAATAGGGAAAACTTAAATATCGTTAGGAAGAAAATTCAAAACAAGGGCCGGTAGTTCAGAGGTAGAACACCCGCTTGGCGACTAGAACGGACAAACTGCGGGGGGTCGTGGGTTCGAGTCCCACCCGGTCCACTTAATCTCTTGCTACTGGGGCCTAGCTATAAGTAGACCTTACCGTTTTCAGAACAGTTCATCAATTTCTATATCATATCCCAAGCCATTTCGATAAAATTATAAATTATTATTTTCCTTTTTACTAATTCTTCTTGGATTCTACCTATACCCTATTTGCTCTAGGACTATCAGAATACTTTCAGCAGCTTTTCTCAACATTGCTGTCTCCTCATCACTAAGCTTTTCCTCAACTACTTCAAACCCTTTTCTCCTCACCTTTACCGGAACACCTATGCAAACCTCTTTTATCCCGTACTCGCCGTCTAATACTGCGGAGGCTGGCATAACCTCTCCCCTGTCTGATACGACTGCTTTAACCATTCTCGCCACCGCCGCACCGGGGCCGTATACGGTAGCTCCCTTCATGCTTATTATCCTAGCAGCAGCCTTAACAACCTGCTCTCGGAGACCATCCAACTCGATATCGCTTAAACCATATTTGTCTTTTATTTTCTTCCTAGGGATAATCATAGTGTCTCCGTGCTCGCCGAATACGAAGAGACCGGAACTTGGCTTGATTTTCTTCTCGATTCTGAGTATTGTTCTCAGACGGCTTGAGTCCAAGACTCCGCTCAAGCCTGCTACGCGTTGCCTCTCTACTCCACTCTTCTTCCAGAACACGTATGTCAACACATCCACGGGGTTAGTTACAATTATGAAAACAGTCTTACTGTTTTCGTCTCCGCTATACTCTTTCGCTATCCCCTCTATTATGGGAAGATTCTTATTGAGAAGGTCCATTCTACTCATGTCGGCAGTCCTGCCGAATCCCGCTGTTACGATAACAACATCCAGCCCATGCAACAGAGAGATGTCGTTAGTACCCTTGACTTCAACGTCTAGGTCAAGGGCTTCAGCAGCGTTTTGAAGATCAAGGGCTTCTCCAGCTGGTAGACTTGGAACAATATCGTAGAGAACTATCTCATCCACCTCAGGTAGTAGGAAGAGGGCTGCTGAGCATCCTACTCTGCCAGACCCTATTATTCCTACTCTTTTCATCATTTTAAAGAGGGAACGCTATACTTAAAAACATCTCTCAAGAAAATTATGGAAAAGGAAGAGTATTGTATGATGCTGTAATAGTTGGAGGAGGACCTGCAGGAATCTTCTGCGCTCTAAGCCTGCTCGAGAATTCTCCAAACATCTCTATTCTAATGCTTGAAAAAGGGCGTGATATAAACGATAGGTCTTGCCCTGCGAGAAAACTCGGCAAGCTCTGCATAAGGTGCGGGGTTTGTAGCATCTACAGCGGCTGGGGTGGAGCCGGCGCATTCTCCGATGGTAAGATTACTCTAGATCCTGAAATAGGCGGCTGGCTTCCGGAGGTTATCTCGATTGAGAAAACGCGTGAGTACATAAAGAGGGTTGACGAAGTCTTCCTGAGATATGGTGCGCCGAATAGAGTTTATGGCAATGACTCTGATGTTTTCGAAGAATGGAGGAGGAAGGCTAGCCTAGCCGGCATGAAGCTTCAGAGGAATCCTATTAGACACATGGGTTCAGACCTATCTTTCAAAATATTGAGCCGTATGAAAGACGATCTTAAGAAAGAAGTTGAGATAAGAATCATGTCTGAGGTTGAAAGCTTCATTGTTGAAAATGGTGTGGTGAAGGGTGTGAAGACGAAGGATGGCGAAAGCTTTCTAAGTAGGGTTGTCGTCGCCGCGCCAGGACGATCTGGTGCCGGATGGTTGAGGAGGGAATTTACAAGGTTAAACATTCCCATGAAGCGTAACCCCATCGACCTCGGTGTCAGGGTGGAGGTGCCTGCGGAGACCATGGAGGAGATAACTAGAGACCTTTACGAGCCTAAGCTGAAATACGCTTCCAAGAGGTTCGACGACAATGTTAGAACTTTCTGCGTAAACCCTCATGGAGAAGTGTTAACGGAGTTTTTCGAGGGCATAGTTACGGTTAACGGTCATAGCTACAATAGTTACAGGACGGATAATACTAATTTCGCCATACTTGTTTCAACAGATTTTACAGAACCATTCAAGGAGCCGATCGAATACGGTTTGTCGATAGCTAAGCTTGCAAACCTTATTTCGAATGGTGTGGTTGTCCAAAGGCTGGGGGACCTCCTGCAGGGGAGAAGGTCTACACACGAGCGTCTAAGCAGAAGCCTAGTCTCCCCAACACTATCCGACGCAACGCCCGGGGACCTCAGCTTCATATTGCCCTACAGGATTCTTTCAAATATTGTTGAGATGCTTAAGACGATGGATAAGCTGGTGCCCGGCATATTCTCTAAGCAGGATACTCTACTCTACGGGGTTGAAGCCAAGTTCTACTCGAGCAGGGTGGAGGTGAACAGCTATGGCGAGACCACTGTTAAGAACCTGTTCGCAATAGGGGACGGTGCCGGGATTACGAGAGGCTTATCGCAAGCAGCCGCCTCAGGACTATACGTTGGCCAAATAGTTTCCGAGAGGCTTAAAGCCTAAACCTGTATGTTGTTGATTTTTCCTAATAAGACGAGGTCTAGGCTATAGGCTTCAGCCTCTCCGAGGTTTATCGAACCCGTTTTAAGAAACCCTCTTAGTTCTTCAGAGATTTTCTCAGGATTGTTTACAGTAAGTTTCCCAATGTTCTCGTTGAAAGCAGGCATTAATAGTATTTCAACGCTTCCACTAATCATGCCTTTAACCCAAACCGGTACGACATACCTGTAACCAAGATCGTCAACCAGCTCGACAGCAGGGTGGAAATGCCCGACCACAACCGTTTTAACAATGCTGCCCTCTTTCCTCTTCTTCTCTAGAATCAGGTCGACTCTTTTATGGCCGTGGGTGAAGAGAATATTGTTCAAGATTATTCCATCCGAGTCCATGAGCTCAACACCGTCGGGTAGCACAGCATACAAGTCACCGTCATGGTTCCCCGGAACGACACCCACCCAGTCTAATTCCTCAACCATCTTCCTCATGAAGGCTGGGACATCCATCCACTCCAGCCCCTTGGGGCCATACACAGTATGTTTCAAATCACCCACTACCAGTAGTCTCCTAATGCTGTGCTTCTTAGCTAGGTTCAGAATCCTATCCATCATTTTCTCAGTGAGGCTTGGGAAAACTATTCCCCTAAGCCTTACCTCGCCCTCATAACCTATGTGTAGGTCTGCAACTACTAGAGTGTCTTCTACGAGAAGCGCTGGCTCTCCTTTAATAAGCTTATATCTGGATGTCTTGCCCAAGCTAGCTGAGAAAATACGCGATGAGCGGGGAAGATAAGGATAGCGCTTACAAAATATGTGAAGAAGCCGCTAAGATTCTCGTTGAGAAAGGTGTTACAAAAAAGTGTGAGGAAAAGCTTTCTCAAGTTTTCGGCGAGAGGGGTAGGAGAGCCCTGAAAACAGTGGCTTTGAAAAGAGTGAAGAAATACGTGCTTTACCCTTCTAAAAGGGTTAGGTGGATCATAGTTGGCAGGGGGGAGGAGTATCTAGTAATCCCCTCAGTAAAGTATTGTTCTTGCAAGGATTTCTTTTTCTACGTCATGACTGGGGAAGCATACATGTGTTACCACTTGCTGGCTCAGAAGATAGCAGAGTTATCAGGATTATTTTCTGAAGTTAAAGAGTCTGATGATGTTTACGAGAGAGTGATCGCTTCAAGAATATTCATAGGCTAGCTCCCTTGCTCTGCTTAAAAAACTCGTATGTCAGCCATGCGGTTACTGTCCACGCGGTGAGAACCTCCTCATAAATGGATATTTCCTCGTCCACCATCTCCAGTATCTCCTTGGAGGGCTTCCCCTTGGGATAGGCCCCTATGAAGAAGCAAGTCGGTTTTTCCATGCTCAGGATCCTGTTCACGTAGTCTCCTATTTCAACCCTTATACCCGTCTCGCTAAGCATCGTCTTATGCGGGAAAAGTGAAAGAGTCTTCAGCGCATGATCCTTCTGAACAACTTCCATTAAAACCCTGCCGCTTCGGTCTAGAATCCTACCCCTGCTCAGGAGCTCCTCCATCAAACCTATGAAGTTGTCGTAGGTTACTGGAAACCTTATCCTGTCTCGGAAAACAATCCATTTACCTTCAATCGTGTGAACAATAATATCTATCAACCCTCTTCTGTAAACTGGGGAGTCTGAAACTATCTTCAGGCAGGTGTGGAGAATATCCGGCCGACCCGTTTTCTCGCTGTTTTTAAGCCTTAGAATAGCCTTATGATGCTTACTTCTTTCGAGCATGGTTTCACACGGTTTTTTACCCTTTCTCAAAGCATTCTTAACCACTTGAGGATGGGAGGCGATTTCTCCCGGGACCAGCTGCATGCTTGAATCGAAAAAACATATGAGGTGGCTCATCCAGCCTTAGCCCACTGTTAAACCTTATAAAACCTTCGTTTCTAACTAATGCTCGATACGCTCTTGGAGACTGTGCACGTTAAGGCGGTTCCTGCGAATAGGCTGATAGAGAGGTTAGCGGAATACCTTAGAGAGAACGTTAAGGAAGTAGCTATGCCGGAGTGGGCTCTCTTCGTTAAAACGGGCTCCCATAGACAAAGGCCCCCCGACCGCTTAGACTGGTGGTACGTCAGGGCTGCTTCTATTCTTAGGAAGCTTTACGTGAAGGGCCCGATGGGAGTTTCAAGGCTCAGAAAAGTATATGGGGGGAGGAAGAAATACCCGATGAGGAGGGCTCACAAGGTTAAGGCCGGCGGGGCCATAATAAGGAAGATTTTGCAGCAGCTTGAGGCAGCAGGGTTGGTTACTAAGACGAGCAAGGGGAGGTGGCTTACTCCCAAGGGAGTATCGCTTTTAGACAAGCTTTCGTTTGAGATCGCTAGGGAGAAGGGTAGCTAGGAAAACATGAGCGAGGACGAGGAGCTTGCAAGGATTCTGGAGCAGAAGCGTAGAGAGCTGGAGGAGAGTAGGAGGAGAGAGGAGGAGCAAAGGGTAGTAAAAACGCTTAGCCGTATTGTTTTCACCCCTGAGGCGAGAAGCCGCTTGAACAACCTCAGGCTAGTAAAGCCCCAGCTGGCAGAGCAGGTTGAGAAATATCTTATAGTGCTGGCGCAGCAGGGCAAGCTTAAAATACCTGTTGAAGACGCTGAGCTAAAGGAGATCTTGGAGAGGATATACTTATCTTCTAAGAAGGTGCGGGGTGAGTGAGATTGGCTAGGAACAAGCCGCTAGGAAAGAAGCTTCGCCTGCAGGCTGAGTTGAAGAGAGCATACTCTGTTCCAACATGGGTTATAGCTAAAACACGCGGGAAAGTAAGGTTTTCACACCGTTGGAGGAACTGGAGGAGGAGCAAGATAGGTCTCTAGGTGATTTACATGAGCAAGAGTAATGAGGTTCTTGTCTCCATAAACCTGACGAGGGTTAAGAATGCCCCCCGCCCGGATAGGCGTGAAGTCGCTATCAGAAAAATAAGAGAGAAGGCGTCTAAAATGTTCAAGGATAAGAGGGTTGTCATAAGCGGAGACTTGAACGATTACATTCACTCGAATCTAAACAAGGTTCTAAAAGGAAGTTTAAAGATTAAGGCTGTTGTGGAAGAAGACGAGGTAGTACTGGGGCTTCCATAGAAGCGATAAATCATGGAGATCGCTAAAGCATCCATTTGGAAAACCCCCTATATCGGCGCATACTCTAAGGTTTTCGGGAATAGCGCGGTTGTTAACAAGAATGCTCCCCAAGGGTTTCTAAGAAAAATCATCAAAGTGTTAAAAATCGATTCCATAGCTGTTACAAACATCGCCGGGGTCCATGCCGTGTCCTCAATGATCTCAGCCAATTCAAATTTCATAATCGTTCCTGATACTATAGATGAAGAGGAGTTGAACGAGCTGAATAAACTTAGTAGGGAGGTTCTAGTCATGGAGAGCAAGCTCAAGGCTTGGGGAAATATGATGCTCTTATCTGACAGGGGGGTGTTGTTTTCTCCAAGAGTGTCTAAGCAGGATGCTGAGAAAATAGTTGACTCATTAAGCATCGATTACGGTTTCTCCACCCTCGCGAATTACATGGCTGTCGGCGCCCTCGCAGTAACTGGTGGAAAAATATGCTTTGTATCGAAAATCCTCAATGAGGAGGAGAAAAAGCTCCTCGAGGACTTGTTGAAGCTAAAGACTTATTCTATTACTGTCAACGATGGTTTAATGTTTATAAGACTGGGGATGCTTGCAAGCCCCCACGGTATACTGGTCGGAGAATCCACGACAGGGTCTGAACTCATGGATATATCGCTGGCAGTTTCTTCAGCCGGAAGTTTTTAAATACGGGTTTATTCCGGGTATGTCGTATGACTGTGTTCAGGGTTTCAGGAGTGTTCGAGAAGCCTTTGAGAAAAACCAGTTTCTCCATAGAGGTGGAAGCACCATCGCAGAAGGTTGCTCTGGAGAAAGCGTATTCCCTGATAGGTAGCAAGCACAGGGTTAAAAGGGAGAATATTAAAATACTTAGTGTGGAGGAGGTTAATTCTGAAATCCAATGAGCGAGGAGGAGCTTAGAAAGGCGATAACGGAATTAAGGTCTTTCGAGAGCCTTATGGAGGAGTTGAGGTCGAGATACCAGATAATCCTCGCCTCTCTAAACGACCTTCAGGTTTCTAAATCCGCGTTGGAAGACATTTCTAAGGCTGGTGAGGGTGTTGAGCTCTTCATCGACATAGGTGGGGGGGTCTACGGCAAAGCCCTGTTGAAGGATACTAACAGGTTTCTGGTGAACGCGGGCTCAGGGATATTGATTGAGAGAAGCCTTGAGGAGACGCTTAGGCTCGTGGAGAAGAGGATAAACGACTTGAATAATGCGAGAGGCTCTATCGAATCCCAGATGAGCACTCTGCAGGCTAAGATAGAGGAGAGCAGGGGCAGGGTCCAAGCCCTCTACGAGAAGCTTAGGAAATAGATTCCTCATGAAGGTAAGCGACTTATTCAAATCCCTTGTTGAAACTATTTCTACAAGACCGTTAAGCAGGAGGGAGCTGGAGAAGATTCTAGACGAGT
This sequence comes from uncultured Nitrososphaerota archaeon, assembly GCA_964616835.1. Taxonomy (GTDB): domain Archaea; phylum Thermoproteota; class EX4484-205; order EX4484-205; family JAAOZP01; genus JAAOZP01. Next base: position 15,483 of record CAZTSG010000011.1, read on the forward strand.
ATGGCTTAAGGCTTGTCTCATGCGACGTGGCCCTGCCGCTGGTAGACGAGTTGAAAAACAAGATTGCGGAGGCCCTGGAGGGTCAGAGAACACCTGTTTTCGACAAGAATGCCGTTAAGAGGATTGTTGAGAAGGAGCTGGAGAGGCTCCTGCTCGAAGCCCTAGGGGGAAGCGGGTTCGACTTGGTTGAGGAGGCGAAGAAGTCTCAGAAACCTTTCAAACTATTGTTCATAGGAGTGAATGGCGTGGGTAAGACGACGACGATAGCGAAAGTCGCGTATTTGCTTAAGAAAGCTGGTTTAAGCGTTCTGCTTGCTTGCAGCGATACTTTCAGGGCTGGGGCTATGGAACAGTTGAGCCAGCATGCGAAGTCGCTCGGCCTCCCGATGGTTTCTAAAGAATACGGGTCGGACCCTGCTAGCGTGGGTTTTGAAGCAGTAGCGTATGCTTCAAGCAGAGGTTTCGAGGCGGTTTTAATAGATACTGCTGGGAGAATGCATACCGACATCAACTTGATGGACGAGCTGAGGAAGATAAAGAGGGTTGTTGAACCGTCTTACACTATACTGGTTGTAGACGCTTTAACTGGTAACGATGCTTGGAACCAGGCTTCGGATTTTAAGAGTCAAGTGGGTTACGACGCAATCATACTGGCGAAGTTCGACGCGGACGATAAGGGTGGTGCAGCGCTCTCAGTTTCCTATGTTTCGAAAAAACCGGTGATTTACGTTGGAACCGGTCAGAAATACTCCGACTTGGAGAGGTTCAACCCGGAGAATTACGTTAAGAGTCTTCTCTCCACTATTTAAACCCGAGGGGAAAAGAATATATCTGCACGGTTTTTAATAGATTTCAGATGAATATAAGAGAGAAAGTAAAGACGATGATTCGCGTTCTAAAGGTTAGCGAGAAGCCGGATAGAGAGAGCTTTATGCTTTCTCTAAAAGTATTCCTCATAGGGCTCTTAGTAATCGGGGGCCTCGCCTTTGTAATACATTTAATCGCCTCACTGCTTGGAGGGGTTCGCCTCCCCTCATAAGGTGGATAATTATGGAGGAGAGTAGGAAAATAGAACCAAAGTTCTTCCTTGTGAGAACCTCGGTAGGCCAGGAGATGACTTCAGCGCTCTTGATAAAAAACAGGTGTGAAACAGAGAAGCTTCCCGTGCACTCCGTAATCGTCCTGCCCGATTTAAGAGGCTATATCTACATAGAGGCTGACTCCCCATTCCCGGTAGAGGAGGCTATAAGAGACATCAAGTATGTTAAAAGAAGAGTGCAGGGCAACTTAAGCGTAAACGAGTTCAAAAAGTATTTCGGGGAGAAACCTGTTAGCGCAGAGATCATGATCGGGGATACTGTCGAGATAGTCAGCGGGCTTCTTAAGAAGAATCGCGCGAAGGTGATTGAAATAAACCCGGAGAGGAACGAGGTTACCGTGGAGCTTGACGGAGCCATAGCACCGTTCCCAATAACCCTTAAAATGGATAGTGTGAGGGTGGTGGAAAAATCCTCGGGGAAGCTTTAGACAGCCAAGAAATATTTTTAAGGCTTTGCAAAACTCTGACGCTAAAAGAGGTGTCTGAAAACTGGCTAAAAAGACTATTAGCCTGATAGTGGAGGGTGGGAACGCGTCGCCCGGTCCGCCTCTGGGCCCAGCGTTAGGCCCCCTAGGCGTCAACGTGGGTGCCGTCGTAGCTAAGATAAACGAGGCTACGAAGGACTTCAAGGGGATGAAGGTCCCTGTTGACGTTGAGGTAGATACCGAGACGAAACAATTTACAGTCATCCTCAGGACCCCGACGACCTCTGCGCTAATAGCTAAGGAGGCTGGCATAGACAAGGGCTCAGGGACACCGGGTAAGGAGGCTAAGGGCAACATATCCTTCCAGACCGTTGTCAAAATAGCTATGATGAAGATGAACGACACGTATGCTAAATCCCTTAAGGGCGTTGTTAAGGAGGTTCTTGGAACATGCCAGAGCATGGGGGTTACGGTTGATTCTAAACCGCCTAAAGAGGTTATTAAGGAGGTTGAAAAAGGCTTATACGACAACGTCTTGAGCAAGGAGGCTGCGTAAGAATGTCGGTGGCAACATCCATAGCTAGGAACTCGATAGAAGAGGCTTTAAGGAAAGCATTATCCAAAGAGTATAATAAGGCTAGGAGGTTCAAGCAGAGTGTTGAAATAATCCTTTCTTTAAGCGGCATAGACCTTTCAAAGCCCGACCAAAGATTCACAGAACTAGTGGAGCTTCCACACAGTCCCCACAAGAATCCTCCTAAAATATGTGTTTTCACCGAGGGATCGTTAATACCGGAGGCGAGAAGCCTCGGAATAGACCATATGACGAGGGACTCTTTAAACTCTATGGCTGGGAAGAAAAAGGTCTGTAGGAAGACTGCCCAGTCCTATGATTTCTTCATAGCTGAGGCGCCGCTAATGCCGCTCGTCGGCAAGGTGCTGGGCCAGTTCTTAGGGCCTAAAAACAAGATGCCTACGCCAGTGCCCCCTGCGTCATCAATATCCCAACTTGTTGAAAGGCTTAGGAGAAGCGTAAGGATAACTGTGAAATCCAGCTTGTCAGCATCGTGCAAAATAGGGTATGAGGAAATGCCCATTCAAAAACTGTTGGAGAATGCGGAGGCCGTTATCTCGGCTGTGCAGAAAAGGCTTCCTCATTCGGCTACGTTAAGGTTCGTAGGCTTCAAGACGACGATGGGTAGGATAGTTAAGGTTTCCCAGGGGGGCAGGAAGACTTGAGCAAGCAACTCCTTCTCAAGAAGAAAATTGTCGACGAGCTACTCAGCCTCATAGAGTCCAGTAGGACAGTGATGCTTGTAAACACCTACAAGGTTAAGGCTTCGACAGTAAACGAGGCTAGGAGAAGACTAAGGGACAGGGCTGTGTTTAAACACGTCAAGACAACCCTATTGCAAAAAGCAGCGGATAAAATGAGCTCTAGAGAGTTGAGAGAATTTCTTAAGAAATACGGCTCAAGCGGCTCTCTAATGCTGGTGCTTTCAAACGAGGAACCCTACGAATTGCAGCAGGAGTTGAGAAAATACTCTGTAAGACTGCCGTTGAGCGCTGGAGACGTCGTTGACAGGGAAATTGTTATCCCAGCCGGAAATACTGGTCTACCAGCTGGTCCAGTAATATCTTCTTTGAACGAGGTCGGTCTCCCAACCAGAATTGAGACCGGGAGCATATGGATAACGAAAGACACTGTCATAGCTAAGCCCGGCGACGTTATTACTCCTCAACTGGCCGCGGTGCTTTCAAAGCTCAACGTAAGGCCTGTCGAAGCCTATGTGAAGGCATACGCCGCAATATGCGACGGGCTTGTCTACACTGAGGAGCTGCTGTCAACAACAATCGAAGACATTAAGAGCAGCGTAACAGCGAGTGTTGAGAACGCTCTGAAAATGGCTCTCGCAACCCTCTTCCCAACGCCTGAGAGCATCAACATAATGCTCATGGAAGCCTTCTTTAAGGCTGTTAGCCTAGGTGTTAGAGCAGAATACTACGATGAAAACACGGTTAAAATAATGCTGCAAACAGCCAAGGCCGTGGCGGAACAGCTTGAGAAGAGCCTTGAAAAAGCTTAAAAACACCTCATTGAGAAAAGCTCAGAGATTCTGAGGTGAGTGCTGATGTCTGAGTACATACACGCGGCCCTGCTGCTACACTCTGCGAAGCAGCAGATAACCGAGGAGAAGGTCAAGGCGATAATAAAGGCGGCAGGCATAGAGCCGGATGAAGCTAGGATAAAGGTACTAGTATCCTCGCTTTCCAAGATAAATATCGACGAAGTCCTCTCCTCTCCGTTGGCGATAGGCCCTGTGACACCTGCTGCAGCTCCCTCGCAGCAAGCAGCGGCTGAGAAGAAAGAGGAGAAGAAGGAAGAGAAGCCAGCTGAGGAAATGGCTGGTCTAGGAGCATTATTCGAGTAAAGGTGTTCCAAGCCCGATTAGTGTCTGAAAAACCGTTTTTAAGCACGGTCTTATTAAGAGAAAAGTTAAAATTTTCCTTTAAGCAATAATCACTTGCTGAAGCGGGCCGATCGTCTAGATGGTTAGGACGCCTGCCTGACGCGCAGGAGGTCGTCGGTTCGACTCCGACTCGGCCCATTTTCAACATCTAACTTCTGCAATACTTGGGTATGTTCTCGCTATACGGCGGTCTTATAATCCCCTTCTCCGTCACTATTCCCGTTATCAATTCCGGGGGAGTGGTGTCGAAAGCAGGATTCATAACTTCAACACCCCTTACTGTTATCAGTTTCCCAGCTATGTGAGTAACCTCTCTCGGACTCCTCTCTTCAATGGGTATTTCCTCAGGCTTGGTTTTTAAGTCGAAAGTTGAAAGTGGTGCTGCAACGTAGAAAGGTATGTTGTAGTGTTTAGCTAAGACGGCGAGGGTTAGTGTTCCAATCTTGTTAGCGACATGCCCCGTCGCAAGTATCCTATCCGCTCCGACTAGGACCTTGTCAACCATCCCCCTGGACATCAAGTATCCGGCCATAGAGTCGCATATCAGCTTGAAGGGAACACCGTACTTCCTGAGCTCCCAAGCGGTGAGCCTAGCCCCCTGAAGCAACGGTCTCGTCTCAGTGGCTATGACGAGTATTCTCCTCCCCTCCTCCCACGCGACCCTGATTATTCCGAGCGCCGTGCCGTATTCGACAGTACCTAATCCGCCGGTGTTGCAATGCGTCAGAATCCTATCGCCATCCCTTACTATCTCAAGGCCGTTCCTAGCTATCCTGAGGTTTGTCTCAACATCCTCGTTAGCGATTTTCTCAGCCTCTTCGAGCAGACGCTTCTTAACCCCTTCGACAGTCTTCTCCTCCTCGACGGCTTTCAAACACCTGTCTATCGCCCAGCTGAGATTCCTCCCAGTAGGCCTAACGCTCCTTAAAAATTCAGATGTTTTCAGAATCCTCCTCCTAAGCTTCTCAAAACTCTCCCCCTTATAACCTAGAGCATCTAGTGCAAGCCCGTATGCTGCAGCAACACCGATTAAAGGAGCGCCTCGAATCCTTATCTCCCTGATTGCTGAAGCCACTTGACGCGCGCTCCTAAGCCTAAGCCAGACCTCCCTGTATGGGAGCCTAGATGAGTCAAGAGCGTAAAGCACTCCTCTCCTAAAGAATATGCTCCTCATTGCGTTGAGTGATTAAAAACCAGAGGTGAAATAAATTTATTCAAGAGTATGCTTTGAAAAATGCTTATAATCCAGTTTACGAAGTAGAATACCTACGGGGCGGGGGTCGCGTAGCCTGGCCAATCGCGCGAGGCTTAGGACCTCGTCCCGAAGGGGTTCGTGGGTTCAAATCCCACCCCCCGCACTCGATGATTTTTGAATCAGGTTTTAATGTCACTTAACATAGTTTATCACGTCCTTTCTTCTAGGCTTTGGAGGCGGGCTCTCATCCTTATACCCCAATGCTACAGTACATACATGCCTATAGCCATCCGGTATGTCCAGTTCTTTCCTAAGAGCCTCACCTTCTTTAGATTTGAAGAGGAACTCTGTGCTCGTCATTATATGCGAACCCAATCCCAAGGATTCTGCAGCTATCATCATGTTCTCCGCAGCGGCTGCACAATCTATCTCGGCGAAGTTGGAAAAAGCCTGCTCGTCTGCAGTAATTACAACCACCACTGGAGCATTGCCGAAGACCGTGAAATCGGGCTCGCTCGCACGTTTGACAAGGAAATCAACCCCCGAGTTCTTCATGTTCTTCCTCATAATGTTCTCCATCTTATTGATAACCTCCCTGTTTTGCACCACGGTGAAATGCCATTTCTGCTGATTTCTAGCGCTGGGAGCACATATAGCGCATTCAAGTATCTCCTGAAGAACATGATCCGGCACCGGGTCTGGCTTAAACCTCCTAATGCTTCTCCTACTCTTAATAACCCTGATGGTTTCATTCATACAACATCTCTTCAATTTAAGCCAGTCTTCAATAAAAATCTTAACTATGCTTCAGGCTATTCTTTTCGACCTATGGCACGGCACATCATACATGCTGTCTTCACAACAATATTCGGCTTTACGCGTTAGTATATGTGAAGACGAAAAGGCTAATGCCCGTAATCGTAAGCCATTGGCTTGGAGATGTCTTGGGCTTCTTTACGATGGCTTAAATCAATTAAATATTTCTATTGGAAGGATGGGTAATTATCCTGACTTAAGTTTATAATCAGCCCCTCAAGAGATTTAGGCATGCTGTTTCCAGAATTGAGGACTGAAATAGCTGAGACCTTCAGGCTACTCAACGAGACAAGCCTCACATTCGGTTTCTCTGGAAACATTAGCACTAGGGCTCCGGAGGAAGGACTCTTCATAATAACCCCTAGCGGCCTGAAGAAGGCTAGGCTAAACCCGGAGGACATGGTTGTAGTAGACTCTAAGGGCAACGTAATAGAGGGTAGTAAGAAGCCATCGGTCGAAACCCCGATGCACCTCGCGATCTACGCAAACAGGAGGGATGTTAAGGCGATTATTCACGCCCATCCTGTTTACTCGACAGTCTTCGCAGTTGTTGGAGTAGACATAATGCCAGTGACGGAGGAAATGATACTGTATACTGGTGGAGAGGTCAGGGTTGCTAAGTATGCTCTATTCGGAACACAGGAGCTCGCAAGAAACGTCCTTAGGGCATTGGGAGACAGGAGGGCTGTGCTCCTCAGGAACCATGGGATAGTGGCCTGTGGAAAAGACTTGGATGAGGCGATGGATGTCCTGTTTTGTGTTGAGAGAGAGGCTAAGATAATACTCCTCTCAAAACTCCTCGGGGAACCTAAGCCTCTTCCAAAGAAGACAATGGACTTAGAGAAGAAGCTGTATAAGGAAAAGACTGAAGGCGGCTCATGATTTCTAGCAAATGTTAACTAAGTGGGAATCACAATCGGGCTCAAAGCTTAATTTCTACTTTCCAGCCTCATAGCAGGGGTTACAGTGCATGGAAAAACGCATACTTGGGAAGACTGGTGAGAGGCTATCCATAATAGGCTTCGGAGGCATAATCGTTATGAACATGAGCCACTCTTCTGCAAGCAGCATAGTTGCTAAAGCAATTGAAAGAGGCATCAACTATTTCGATGTAGCGCCCAGCTACGGGAACTCTGAGGAAGTGCTTGGCCCTGCGCTTGAACCATACCGTGACATTGTTTTCTTGGCTTGTAAAACTGAGAAACGCACTAAAGAGGAAGCCACAGCTGCTCTAGAACGTTCTCTTAAACTCCTCAGGACCGATTACTTCGACCTCTACCAGCTTCACGCCGTGGATACTTTGAAGGATGTGGAGCAAGTCCTAGGTCCCGGGGGTGCTATCGAGGCCCTGCTTGAGGCTCGGGAACAGGGCCGCGTAAGATACATAGGTTTTACCTCTCACTCTGAGGAGGCTGCTCTAGCATTGCTCAACCGCTTCAACTTCGACACAATACTCTTCCCGTTCAACTGGGTTTCTTGGCATCAGGCAAACTTCGGCCCAAGAGTTTTAGAAAAAGCGGTTGAAAAAGGTGTTGGTATACTCGCAATCAAAGCTTTGGCTAAAAGAAAATGGAAGCCTGATGAGAGGAATAAGTACGAGTGGCCAAGATGGTACGCTACTGTGGAAAGCTTCGAGGAAGCATCTCTTGCCTTACGTTTCACCCTTTCACTTCCAGTGACCGCTGCAGTGAGTCCAAGCAGAGTCGAGCTCCTCTGGTGGGCATGCAATATCGCTGACCAGTTTAAGCCACTGTCAGAAGAGGAGGAGAATCAACTGGTTGAACGGAGTAAGGGGCTTGAACCCGTTTTCCCCCAATAGGGGATTAGGTTTCTGGAAGGATCCTTCTGAAAAACAGGCTTTACAGTCGAGGGTTATCATGCTGATTGACTTAGATTATTTCTTCGCCCAATGCGAAGAGGTTAGAAACCCCTCGTTGAAAAACAAGCCTGTGGTTGTATGCGTTTATTCCGGGAGAAGCGGAGAAAGCGGTGTTGTAAGCACTGCAAACTATGAGGCGAGGAAATACGGTGTCAAAGCAGGTATCCCCATATCTGTGGCAAAAAAGAAGTTGGAGAACACGGAGGCCGTTTTTCTCCCTGTTGACCATGAGTATTACAATGAGGTTTCAGATAATGTGATGAGGATCCTTAAGTATCACGCGGATGTCTTCGAGCAAGCGGGAATAGATGAAGCCTATCTGGATGTAAGCAAGAGAGTTGAAAAAGATTTCGATAAAGCTAGGGAGCTGGCTCAAAGAATAAAGGAGGATGTTAAGAACAGTCAGAAAATCACCTGCTCTATAGGCGTGGGACCTAATAAGCTTGTGGCTAAGATCGCGGCTGATTTTCAAAAACCCGACGGTTTAACGGTGGTTAAGCCTGAAGAGGTTAAAGAATTCCTCTCTCCACTGCCTGTAAACAGGCTAACCGGGGTTGGGGTAAAAACAGAGAGCATAATGAGAAGCCTAGGCATTGAAACAATAGGGGACTTAGCAAAATATGATGTTCAAAGGCTTATCGAGCTTTTCGGAGTGAAGCTGGGCACCTATTTCTACAATGCTTCACGCGGAATAGATAACAGGCCTGTTCAAGGACGTGAGGAAGCTGCTTCTCTAAGCAGAATTTCAACCCTGAAGGAGGATACGCGTAGCCTAGAAGCAATCGTTAAAAAGATTAATGAGCTGAGCGAGGGAGTCTACGCTGAGCTCATTAGGCAAAAACTGCTTTTCAAACAAGTTGGAATAATCGCAGTCATGAAAGACCTCAGCGTCCGTAGCAGGTCAAGAACCCTTGAGAAGCACACGAACGATCTAGAAGTTCTCAGGAGTAATGTAAAGGAGCTTTTCGAAAAGCTTCTGAAAGAAACAGATCTCGCTGTCAGAAGAGTGGGCGTGAAGGTTTCAGGTTTAGCTAAAGATAGTCTTCAAAAACGATTGCTTAGTTTTGTAGAAGAAGCTTAAAACCTTCTCTTTATAGTAAACAGGTTAGTAACATAGAAATAAGTATTTAAAAAACTAATGTTTTTAGAGATGCTCCGGGCGGGATTTGAACCCGCGACCCCCGGCTTTCTTCAACTATAGATGTTCGAAAGGCCGGTATGCTTACCGGGCTACACCACCGGAGCGTTCTCCGTGGATTTTTACCTTGAGTGTAAATAAACTTTTTCTCTTGTTGCCGGGTTTAGCACTTTTTCGAGTTTTACTGGTGGCCAGCTTCGCTTTTCTCTTTTCTTTCTTATTAATTCTACTGCGAGATGTTTTCAATGAGTCTGCTAAACCTAAAACGTTTTACCTGCTTATTTTGATATAGATCTTCTCGCCTTCTACGTCGTACTCCCTGAGATCTTCTTTGTTCTCCGGGACCGTTGTATCCAGCTCCACTGACTTTGCCCTAACTAGGTTTGCAAGCTCGTCGAGCAATGGTTTTAGACGAGCATGCCCTTCTCGAGTTATGCCGTATACAGTGACCTTGCTCAGGATTTCAGTCGGGTTTAATCCAAGCTCCTTCCTGTATGCTTGGATTCTTCTCGCTACGTCCCTCATATAGCCTTCCGCGATTAATTCTGGAGTCCTCTTCACGTCTAGGATTGCGAAACCAGGCTTATCAGAGACCATTACGTGGTTCTCAGGAGCCTCGTATTCGAAAACTAGGTCCTCCATCAGTATTTCAAAGGTTTCTCCATCGATTTCCACAGCGAGCTTTCCCTCCTTATCCATTGCCCTTCTAACTTCCGATGCCTTGCTCGCCACTAGCGAAGCTACCTTGCCAGCCTTATCCTTGAACTTAGGCCCTGCGGTAGAGTAGTTCAGCTTAACTATTGTTTTGACACCGGCTTCGTCGAGGCTCTTGTCTAGGATTACTTCCTTAACGTTAAGCATCTCCTTCAAAATGTCAAGCCTCTTGCTCACACTCTTAGAATAATCCTCCCGGAGTATTAGAACTATCTTGTTTAAGGGCCATCTTCTCTTCACCCCTGCCTTCATCCTGGTCCAGTTGCCTAGGCTTATTACTTCGTTTATCCTCTCAAAGTCTCTCTCAAGCTCCCCGTCTATTAGACTTTCGTCGGGAGTGGGCCATTCTTCGAAATTGATGGATTCCAGCGTTTTCTTGCTGAATTTTCTCGCAACCCCCTGGTAGAATGCTTCGGCCAGGAAGGGCGTCATAGGGTTCATGAGCCTGCCTACAGTGTATAGGGCGTGGAATAATACGGCGTATATCGTCATCCTCCGGTTGAGCTCCTCCGGTTCGTCGCTCCAAAGATCCTTCCTAACCATTGGAACGTATTGTCTGCTCAAGACTTCTATGAGGAATCTTTCAACAGCCCTTGCGGCCTCGTGGATCTTCATCGTGTTGAAGCCTTCGTTTACTGTTTTCACAAGGCTCTGGAGGCATGATAAGACCCATTTCTCAGGGTCCTTAACTTCGCCATTCTTAAGAGCCCACTGCAGGCTATACTTGTCATAGTCGAACCCGTCGTACTCAGCGTTCTGCCTCAGAAGCTTGCTGAGGTTGAAGAACGTGTTCAAAACCTGGTAGGGCCTCTCCATCATCTCGCTGAAGCTGAAGTTTATGTTCTCTATCGGATTAGTCTTCCAGAGAAGGTAGAATCTACATATGTCCGACGAATATTTTGTGACAACGTCCTCAGTATTTATAACGTTCCCCAAGCTCTTACTCATCTTATTGCCCTTCTCGTCGAGAACCTGGCCGTAGAAGAGGAAAGCCTTGTAAGGAGCCTCAGGCCTACCGGTCATTATAACGTTCTCCACGAGGAGTGTGAAGGCCCACCCCCTGGTCTGGTCTATCGACTCTACGAGAAACTCCACGGGCACAAATTCTTTAAACTCCTCATCCGTGATGCTTGAATACGGAGCGGCGCCGCTATTATGCCAGGTGTCTAAGACGAATGGTACCCTGTGCATAACGCCGCCGCATGAGCATCTTATCTTAATCTTGTCCATCCAGGGCTTGTGGAGCTCGAAGTCCTCGCCATCAGGCAGGCTTATTGCTCTCTCGACGATCTCCCTTCTCGACGTCAAGAGCTCCTCCTTACCACATTTCTCACATACGAATATCGGCATCGGCGTGCCCCAGACCCTTTCCCTCGAAATACACCACGGCTTACCCTCCTTTATGAAAGAGAGGAACCTATTCTTAGGAGGATTGTAGAAGTATTCTACTTTTGAAGCCGCCTCCACAAGCTTGTCGACAATCTTGTCAAGCCAGTAGAAGTATTCTGTTCTAGCAAGCCATATCAGCCTATGCTTAGAACGCCAGCATAAAGGATATTCATGTACTACCTTCTCAGACTTAACCAAGAACCCCTTCTTCTCGAGAAGGTCTAAGACGAGCTGGTCGGCGTCCCTCGCGAAAATCCCTTTGAAGAATCCTGCCTCCTCAGTGAACTTGGCTTCATCGTCGAAGGGAGAGAAAACAGGTATTTTAAGCGTCTGCGCCAATTCGAAGTCTTCTTCACCGTTGGCGGGAGCAATATGGACTATTCCCGTCCCCGTGGTAACATCAACAAAATCCGCAGTGACAATCCTGTGGACTCTACTATCCTGCTCCTCAAGCTTCCTCTGATACGGTACTTCTCCCATAAGCGGATACTCATACTTCTTTCCCTCGAGCTCGATTCCTGTAAGAGTTTCTTCTACATCGTAATCAGAAATGTTCAATTTACTCATCAATGATTCCACAAGGTTCCTGACCATTATCCACCTCTCGTTGCCAACCCTGACCCTAGCGTATTCAGCGTCAGGGTTTACGGCTAGAAGCTCGTCGGTGACTATTGTGAAAGGCATTGTCGTCCAAACCAGGGCATAGTCGCCGGTTTCAAGTCTTACTTTAAAGTAGACAGAGGGGTCTTCAACCATACTGTATTCCTGGCCGACTTCAGCATTGCTCAGCGAGGTCTGGCAGCTGGGACAGTAGGCTACAACCCTGTAGCCTTTTCCGAGAAGACCCTGCTCATAGGCCCTCTTAAGATATTTCCACTCCCTCTCAATATACTCGTCCTTGTAGGTGAAGTACTCCTTATCGTAATCCATGAACATCCCAAACCTTCTGTCAACCCTCCTCCAGTCAGCGTGATACTTGTGAAGGATCTTCTTAATCTCCTCGATGAATTTCTCTTCGCCAAGCTTTTCGAGAGCCTCCTTCTTGTTTGAGAAGCCGAGCTCCTTCTCAGCCTCTATTTCAACCGGGAGGCCTTGACAATCCCAACCCGCCCTGAAAAGAACGTAGTAGCCCTGCATAGACTTCCACCTGTACCAGAGGTCTTTAATCGTCCTCCCCCACGTATGTCCTATGTGGGGTCGCCCGTTTAGCGTAGGAGGCCCTTCGATGTATCCAAGCTTCCCAATGTTCTTCTCAAGCCTTATTCTCCTCAGCTTCTCAGGAATCTTATTCTCCTCCCAGAACTCTATTACCGCGTTCTCTAAGGACTGCGGTTCATATTCGCCATCAAATAACCCTGCAAGCTTCTCCTGAAGCATCCTTAACACCTTTCTCCGGTGGAATAGTCTTTCCATAATACTCTTCTTTAAAAACATAATCTTTTCTAGCCCTTTCCGAAGAAAATTCTGATTTAATTTTGTGCAATAATCTTGTAGAGTTCAACGGATTGTTAGCATTACGCTCCCAGTCCCCCGCCTACTTTTGAGATTCCGAGGAGGTTGGTAAGCCGGCTTAAGAGGCTTGCCCCACTTGTTTTTAAACATCGATCCTTTAAGCCATAAAGGGCTTTTTATAAGGTTTTTATCGTGTTTAGTCAATAATTCTAGCCATTTCTCATTGAAAAGACTTATTAACATGCTAATCTGAACAAAAAGAGGGTAAAATCATGTCAGAGGAACTGTCCTTAGCGGCCATGTACAGGATTCTCCGCAAATCAGGAGGGGAAAGGGTAAGCGAGGAGGCTGCTGAAGAACTGTCCAGAATACTGGAAGAAATCGGAGTGAGAATAGCTAGAGACGCAGCCCAACTGGCTGTATTCGCCAAGAGGAAGACGATACGCGCTGAGGATGTTAGGATGGCTGCTAAAAGGTATATGGCTCAGGTTTCAGGAACTTAAACAGGATAGCGTTTCAACAAGCTATATGTCTAGTAGGACCTTAACCCTTGCTCTATCGGTAGATTCCTCTATCTCCATGTCGTGGAGTGTTACCGCCTTTACGTGCGTGCCGCTGGTATGGTATCCCTGCTTAAACTTCTCCCCCCTCATTACAGCCTTAAGAACATATTTGTCTCCTCTTCTTTCTATTTTAACGTCGAATTCTGAGAAAACCATTTGCTCAGCGTCAAGCCTTATTAGTATTGCCTCCAACCATTTGTAGAGCAGCATTTGAACGTCTTCTGCTTCAACGCTTTCCTCAACTGTTTGCTCAGGCCTTACTAAGGAAACGTCGGTTATTACGCCTGTTAAACCGAGTGCAGCGTTTTCAAAAGCCTCATTCAAGCTTCTCCCGTATGCCTGCACGTAAACGTCGGAAGTGTGTTCAGGATAATCGTACTTACCGGGGCAGGGTTTCACGTTCAGGAACGAGAATGTTAAGAATAAAACTTTTTCCCCGTTTAAAACGTAGCTTGTAAAAAACTGTCTTTTAGAATACGAAGCTCGTGGAAGGACTATTATTTATTTCAAAAGCATTCGCCAGATGTCTTTAAAGCCTCTTTAAGAATCTTTATTGCACAGAATTCTGAGCACATTGAGCATGCTCCCAGAGACTTCGGCTTAACCCTGCCATGTATCATAACCGCTTTCTCAGGGTCGATCGCGTTCTTAAACTGTCTATCCCAGTCCAGCTCAGACCTTGCCTTAGCCATTTCCAAATCCCTAGCCATGGCTTTATCGCCGAGCTTAACAATATCCACCGCGTGGGCAGCTATCTTCGTAACTATCACCCCCTCCCTAACGTCTTCAATACTTGGGAGACCTAGGTGCTCAGACGGGGTGAGGTAGCAGAGGAAGTCTGCGCCCGCGAGGCCCGCGACAGTTCCTCCTATGGCTCCAACAATATGATCGTACCCAGGGGCTATCTCAGTCACAACTGGGCCTAGGACGTAGAATGGCGCGCCTTTGCAGACGGCTTTCTCAAGCTTCACGTTAGCGTTTATCTGGTCTAAAGGCATGTGCCCAGGCCCCTCGACCATTGCTTGAACATTCGCAGCCCTAGCCCTGTCAACCAGTTCCCCTATTGTCAGGAGCTCCTGTACTTGAAACCAGTCTGAGGCGTCGAATATGCATCCTGGCCTAAGGCCGTCTCCGAGGCTCAAGGAGAAATCGTACTCTGCAGCCATTTCGAGAAGATAGTCGAAATTAGAATACAGGGGGTTCTCCTTCTTATTGTAAAGGATCCATGCCGCTAGGAAGGTTCCGCCGCGGCTAACAATCCCCATCATCCTAGGATGCTTACTTATTTTCTCAACTGTCTGACGGGTGACTCCGCAATGCACAGTCATGAAGTCAACCCCGTCCTTAGCATGCTTCTCTATAGTGTTGAAAATATCGTCTTCAGTCATATTGACGATGGAACCCTTCTTCTTCGCAGCATCTATCGCAGCTTGGTATATAGGTACTGTTCCAACTGGTACATTTACCTCCATCAGTATTCTCCTCCTAATCTCGTCTAGATTGCCTGCTGTGCTCAGGTCCATAATAGTGTCTGCTCCATACTTGACCGCAACCCTAGCCTTCTCCACTTCAAGGTCAATGTTGCAAAGGTCAGTGCTTGTCCCAATGTTTGCATTAACCTTGGTTCTCAACCCCTCCCCAATCCCTATGGGATGCACGTTTCCACGCCGGTTGTTGCGCGTTATTATCACGGTGCCCCTAGATACTCTTTCACGTATTTTCTCAGGGGACTCTCCCTCGTCTGCCGCAACTATTCTCATCTCCTCTGTTACGCGTCCTTCTTTCGCAGCCCTCATCTGAGTCAATGTTAGCAAGCCTAGATGGATCTGAAGGCTTTTAACCATTCCCCCGAAAAAGACTATCCCCTTAAAAGGAGGCGCTAACTAATTCCAGAATCCGGAGCGAAACTCCTCCCAGAGCTATGGCGAAAAGTATTTCGAAAACAGTTATCAGCAGAGCCTTCCTCCAACCGAATTCCTTGACTAAGGTCGCTATAGTCGCTACACACGGTATGTAGAACATCGATACTATTGTGAGAACAACCATTTGAACAGGCGTTAACACTCGCGAGAATTCTGTCGTCCCAAGCAGGCTTGCAAGCATTATCAAAGCAAGCTCTTTCCTCAAGACGCCGAATATGAGAGATACTCCAACAGCCTCCGGCAGGCCTAGCCACGCTACTGTAACCGGACTAAGAAACATGTTGAGAGCCCCAAGCAGGCCGAATTCTTCAACCAGCTTGACCGTAAATGTTGCAGCAATTATCAGTGGGAAAGCTATCTTCAGGAATTCGACAAGCCTGAACCAGGTCTGTTTAAATACAGTTTTAATATGCGGAAACCTATAGTCGGGCATTTCCATTATGAGGCCCGTCGGCTCCCCGGGGAGAACTTTGAACGCAAGCCTTCCCATGAGGAAGACTACGATCAGGTTGAAAGCATAGAGAGCTAAAGCCCAATGGATTCCGAGAAACCTGCCGACTAGACCTAGGATTATAACTGTTCGTGCCGCGCAAGGTATCAAGGTTGTGACGAAGGCTGCGATAAGCCTCTCGCGTTCCGTCTCCATTATTCTACAACCTAGACAAGCGGGAACGTTACAACCATATCCGAGCATCAGGGGTATGAAGGCCTTGCCGTGAAGCCCCATCTTGTGCATAACATTATCCATTAGGAAGGCGATGCGACTCATGTAGCCCGAGTCCTCAAGCATGTATAGAGCGATGTAGAACGGTATAATGTAGGGTATTGCTATAGTAGTTCCTGCTATAAGCCCTTCGACAACACCTCCCCAAACTAATTCTCCAAGCAGCCCTTCTCCTAGGAGTTTCGTTAGGAATGGCCTGAGCCCATAAAGCATATTATTCAAAAGCTCTGAGAGAAAGTTTCCGAGGGCGAATACGAAGAGAAACATTGATGAGATTACAGCAATCATAACTAAATAACCAAGAGCCCTATGGGTAGTTACTTCATGAACTTTTTCTGCAAGAGTTGGTTTGGAGGGTTGAATTATCTTCTGGACTTCTCTCGCAATACACCCTGCTACACGATAGCGTTCCGAAGTTATTAAGGTTGGACATGAGTGACCATGCAATTCCTCCAATTCTTTTCCAACTTCCCTAGCTAGAGATAGTGCACTTGGGTTTTTCTTAGAAACCTCTTCCTCAATCTCTCTATCGCCTTCGAGGAGCTTGATTGCAACGTACCTCGGGGGATACGGTAGGTCGGAGCCATTAAGAACCTTGGTAATTCTGCTTATTGCCGCTTCAAAATCCCTCCCGTACTCTACTCTCTTAGGCTTATTCCTTTTTTCAGCGACTTCAATAGCCTTATCCAGAAGCTTAAAAATCCCAATTCCTTTAACAGCTATAGTTGGTACGACGGGGACACCGAGTAGCTCGCTAAGCTTTTCAACGTTTATCTCAATTCCCTTCTTTTTCGCTATATCCGTTTGGTTTAAGGCTATTACCATCGGGGTCTCAAGCTCCATGAGTTGGAGAGTGAAAAACAGGTTCCTCTCGAGAACGGAAGCGTCTACAACGTTTATCACAGCATTAGGCTTCTCGACAGCGATATACCTTCTCGAGATTGATTCTTCTATGGAGTAGGTGGTTAAAGAGTATATTCCGGGGAGGTCAATAATATCTATCGTGTAACCCTTGAAGTAGAGAGTGCCTTCAGCTCTCTCCACAGTCTTGCCAGGCCAATTCCCAATGTGCTGATGCAACCCCGTCAAATAGTTGAATATTACAGACTTCCCCACGTT
>CAZTSG010000012.1:0-23401 GCA_964616835.1 uncultured Nitrososphaerota archaeon
GGATTGGAGAAAGTCCAATTCTGGCCCTCGTATTTCCCGTACACCGAGCCGAGTATGAATTCCGTCGTCTACGTTCCGCAAGCCGGTAGGTGGCTTGAGCTCTGCGGCATGGGGATTTTCAGGCCTGAAGTCACCAAACCCTTAGGGATAGATTACCCTGTCCTCGCTTGGGGAGGGGGCTTGGAGCGCTTGCTGATGCTGAGACTGGGCATCACCGACATTAGAATCCTGTACCAGAACGACCTGGGCTGGTTGAGGAGGGTTAGGCTATGCCCGTGATAGAGGTTTACCCTGAGAGGCTCAGCAGGTTCTTGGGCGTGGAAGTCGATTTGAAACAGTTGGTCAACGATCTTCCTTGGCTGGCCACGGATATAGAGGATGTTGGCGAGAACTTCGTTAAGATAGAGTATAACCCGAATCGTCCCGACTTCTCTAGTCACCCGGGGATAGCTAGGGCTTACGCAGGCTTCTTGGAGATTAAACTCGGCTACCCTCAGGTTGAAGTAGCGGAGCCGCGCATAGAGTTCTACTTCGACGAAGAGTTGAAGAACATAAGGGGAGCCTTATGCTCCGCAGTGGTGAGAAATATTCAACTGTCTGAAGATGATTTGAAGGAGATAATCGCCATCCAGGAGGTTCTCCACCAGGGTGTTGGGAGAAACAGGAGGAAAGTCTCAATAGGCATCCACGACTTGGATAAGTTTAAGCCTCCAGTATACTATGTTGCTGCCGACCCCGATAAGATTTCTTTCAAGCCGCTGGGCATGGATAAAGCTATGACTCTAAGCCGGATTCTTAACGAGGTTGATAAGGGAGTGGAGTACGGCCACATAATAAGAGGTTTCAACAAGTATCCTCTCATAGTTGATTCGACGGGAGAGGTCTTATCATTCCCGCCTATAATAAACTCGGAGCTCACTAGGCTAACTCCTGAAACCAGGAATCTTTTCATGGACGTTACTGCGCTGGACGAGTATTACGCTTCTAGGGCTCTCAACATACTTCTATACGCATTGAGTGATATGGGTGGAAGCATAGAGGCTGTGAAAATAATCTACCAAGACGGTTCTTTGAAAACATATCCTGACTTTAAGCCCCGCGAAATGAGTGTTGAAGCAGACTACGTAAATTCCCTCCTTGGGGAGAGCCTGAGCAACACTGAGATATACCGGAGTCTCTTGAAATGCAGGTTTTCCGTTAAGGATGATGGAGGAGTATTCAAGGTCAATATTCCTCCGTACAGAGTCGACGTGATGCACAAGGTCGACCTTGTTGAGGAGGTTGCGATAGGGTATGGATTGTGGAGACTCACACCCACCTACCCCAAGTCGGTTACCATAGGCTCTAAGCATCCTGAGACAGTCCTGCAGGACAGGGTTAGGATGGTTATGGTAGGCCTCGGGTATACGGAGGTTTTCAACTTCATAATAACGAGCGAGGAGAAGAATTACCGTATGGTTAGGAGGCCTGTTAAGGACAGGGTTAGGCTGGCGAACTCCTCTAGTATAGAGCTCACGATGCTTAGAGACTCCCTTTTACCATGCTTGGTAGGGAACCTGTCGGTCAGCAGGCATGAGAAGTATCCTCAAAGGATTTTCGAGACGGGACCCGTTGTTAAGGCAGAGGGCCCTGAAGGATTTTCCATAATGCTCTCGGTTGCAGGTGTTTCCGCGCACTCGTCAGCGTCTTTCTCCGAAGCTAAGGCTGTTGTCCTCAGCCTGTTGAACAGCCTCGGTGCTGAGAACCCGTCTTTAGAGAAGAGTGACGATCCCATGTTCACGCCTGGAAGGGCTGCGAGCATCATCTACAACGGTAAACCGATAGGTGTATTGGGTGAGATCCACCCTGAGGTTCTCGAGTTAAACGGTCTGGAAAACCCTGTAGCTGGATTCGAGCTGGAACTAAACCGTTTCCTGAACAAGTGTTTTAGGTCTTGAAACCTGCTTCAGCAGCCAGCTTCTTAAACTCCTCTTCAGTAAGGTAGTATTTCCTGTCGACTCGGAGCAGAGTGTTTCTAACTAGTTCAACGAGCCTCTTCAACCGAGGGTCTTCCTCATCCACTTCGTGGTTAACCAGCTCCTTAAGCTTCATCATTATTCCGTGTTTTCCAGTCCTCCTGCCTATTATGATCTTCCTAGTCTGTCCGACGAGCTCTGGCGGAAAGACCTCATAAATGGCTGGGGCTATTTTTATGCCATGCAAGTGAATACCCGACTCGTGTGCAAACGCAGAGTCCCCTACTATCGCCTTGTTAGTCGGAAGATGGTAGTTTAGAGCTGTGGATATGAAGTTCGCAGTCTCCCTTAAGAGAGACAGGTTCCACTTTTCAACACCATGGTGAATATACAGGTTTAGCATTATCTTCTCAGTCTCAGCATTGCCCGACCTCTCCCCTATGCCTAGGAACGTCGTGCTGGCGTAGAAGTTTTCATACAGTCCTGAGGCTGCTCTTATCGCGGCCATAGTGTTTTCTACAGCGTTCCCCAAATCATCATGGACATGTATTTCTAAACTCTTTATCTTAGTCTCCTTTTTCAAAGCCCTAATCTTAGCAGGTATGCCGTTTGGGAGAGGATGGTCCGGTAGAGAACAACCCACGCCCACGGTGTCGCATATCCTGTAGACTTCTGCACCCGCTTCCGCAACTGCGTTGACAAACTTTTTCTCAAAATCCCAATCAGCTCTAGTGCTGTCCTCGCCGTGAACGAATACTCTCAACCCATGGTCAACAGCATACTCAACGGCTTCGACAACTCTCATCGTGAGGCTGTGAACATGTTCCCCGGGCCATTTTGCAAAATGGTAGTAGGACACTGGGTGGCTTATTCCGATCTGCTTCAAACCTAGTTCGAGAACAGCATCTATATCCCTCTTATCTGCCCTACTCCATCCCGCAAGAATGTCTCCCAAACCATTATCCGCCATTATCCTTATCGCCTCCTTATCGACATCAGTGTAAGTCATGACCTCTATCCTCTCAACACCTATCTCGAAAAGAAGCCTACCTATCTCCGCCATGTCCTCAGCAGTAGGCGTTGTCAAACCAGCCATTTGGAGGCCCTCTCTCAGAGTAGAGTCATCTATGACAACGTTCACATCCAGCCTCCTAGGGGGGTAAAGCATCGTTCTAAGCTTCTCCCAAGACTCAGAGTCATACTTCTGCTTGCTCAGGCTGACAAGATTTTCAACAGTCCTCCTCTTCAATTCCTCGTTTTTTTCAAAACAGTCTCTGCTAAGCATTTCGCTTTTAACCAAAGGACTTTGCTTAAAAATGTTTTCCATACCTGTAAGTCGATGGCTATGCTCTAGGACTTTTCTTTCATCGAATAACTTTATTAAGCGGCGGCAAAAGAGAGTAAGCTGAATGGTCAGGGTTAAGGTGACGTTTATAGGAAGCGTCGACGTGGAGGGGGAGCCGGGCGTGAGGGTTGACTTCACATCCATAGCTCCCTCTGGCGTTCTCGACAAATCCTCTGAGGACGTTTTATACGCGCAGCAGATGGTCAGGGGGTTGTTAAGCGGCCTGCAGCAGGCTGGGCTGGTTCCCAAATACGGTACTCCAAGGCTGATAGTATACCTTACGGAGAAAGAGTACAGGGCTCTGGGAAGCCCCCAGATAAACCAGATTTACGAGCTAATCTTCGACAAGGGTATAAGGCTTGAGAAAGTATCTAGAGAAACGGAGTCTACTAGCGCTCAGTGGCCTCGCTCCGACTGATCAGCTCGGGGAGCCTGCTCAGGATTGCTATTGCTTCCCTAAGGCTCTCATACTCGTTTCTACTCTCCTCCAACGCATAGTTTAATGCTGTAGCTATCTTAGTATACCTGTCTTCTGTAATTTCTTGAGCTGAAAACCTGACTTCGTTGTTTGCCAACAGTTTTTCAATAATATCTATCTGTTGCTGTACTTCCCTAAGCCTGGTTTCCAGCCTCTCCAATACCGTCTGCTTCCTTGCTTCGATAGCCTTAACATAATTGTCAAATTCTCTCTGAAGGAACTCCGCCGTCCTGTCAGATATCTTTCCGCTTTCCCTGAGAGTCTTCAGCGTCTGGAGTTTTTTGCTGTAAATATTTATTGTCTTAACAGCCTCCTCGAAATCAGACTCCCAGCTAAACATACAGTCTTATATGGCTTACTTAATACTATTTAACCTTTTTCACTCATTGTCAAACATATTTGATAAGAAAGTTAAAGTTTAAACCGTAAACAGTATGTTTCTTACCTTGCCTTAGGAGTGTGAAGGATTGCCGGCAGTCTGGCTACCGTATGGTTCAACGAGCATAAGCATTAAGATCGATCATGAAGACTTGGCATGGGTTTTTCCAAAAAGATTGAATACTGGTCTTCTTAATCCTCAAGCGTTGAACAACGTTTTAAAAACATTGTGCAGAGAAGGCAGGCTCTTGCTGCTGGATTCAACGCTGCCCGTTCAAGTAAAAGGTTTTCTTAGAAGAAACATTAGTGGAAACATGATGGAGCTGGTTGGCTTCGACACGCTTAATAAGGATCCGGGTGAAAATCTTTCTTTAAAATCTGCCTGTCTGCTTAGTCACCCGCATTTAGACCCTTTAATAGGGTTTAGAGGATTGGGTGAGAATCTTTTGCCGTTTTACCCCATGTTGTGGAGAGACTTCAAAACTAGTCTGTCCGACGCGTCTAAATCTCAGAGTATGCTCAATCTTAGAAACTATTTGAACGACCTCGAGAAACAAGTAGACATTAAGATTGTCATGCTTACCCCTTGGGCAGAGGAGTCAGGGATCCTCTCAGCAAACACTCTTGTTGAAGCCTATGAAGTATTGAACAATTTTAAACGAGGGTTAACGGCTAGCTTAAGCCCATCCGTCGAATTACTATTGGTATCAGCGGGCGGGGATCCTTTCGACGAGTCTCTGAGCAGGGCTTTAAGCGTATTTCCCAATTGCTTGCGGAATTGCGATTGCGATAGAATCCTATTAGTTGCGGAAGGGTCGGAGGGTTTAGGCTTGGATCCGGAGCTGCTTTTGAAAGACAACTCTGAGTTGGAGACGCCTCTTATTCTTCAATACATCACCCTGTGTAAGAGTCTGCTCAGAGATAAGGCTGTGCATTTTGTTTCAGCAATTCCTGACTCGCTTCTAAAAATGATGATAGGCTGTAAAGCGTATGAAACTCTTCTCGACGCCTACAAGGCCTCTAGGCTTTTTCTCACAAAGGGCTCGAAAACAGGTGTCGTAACCCACGCCTCCTTTGCTTCCATCGTGTTAGAGAAAGGGCTTAAGACGGCTGGAGGGGCGTAATGGTTTTAAATAGGAGTATTATTCGTGGACTATATGTTCACTCCCATGTCTGATGAAGTTATCATCAAGCATGCGGAGCCAGATAATCTTCCAAGCGTTATTGAGATAAACAGGTCAGAGCTACCTGAAAACTACCCTCCGTCTTTCTTCATGGATTTGCTTGAAAGATTCCCCAACTATTTTCTTGTGGCAGTCTTTGCTAAAACTAATGAAGTTATTGGCTACGTTATTTGTAGGATAGAGACGGGCTTCCCTTCTGAAGGGGGCTTCTCCATAATAAGGAAGGGCCATGTTGTGAGTCTAGCAGTCAAGAAGCCCTTTCACGGGAGGGGTATAGGCACTATGCTGATGAAATCAGTTTTAGAAGAAATGGTCCGTAATTCTATTGACGAGAGTTATCTCGAGGTTAGGATTAACAATGAGAATGCGATTAGACTTTACAAGAAACTCGGGTACAGGATAGTGAGAGAGCTCCCACACTATTATCTTGATGGGACAACGGGATTGCTAATGGTTAAGAAGCTTCGCTGAAGACAGCTATTCTGGGAGAATTGATGTAAAAAATTTTTGATGGTTTACTGGAAGGGTTTGTCTTTAAGAAGTTTTTGAAATCGTGATCTCTATTGTCGATATGAACCTCTGCCTATTGTCTGGCGTCTGGAATGTTTCAGTACCTATCTGAATGTTTTTCAGAACCATCTGGTTTCCTAGGAACCTTCTTTTCAGTATTTCGACAACGTCCACAGCCTTAGATATTGCTCTTCCCCTAGCCTTGAGAACGACCTCGTTCTGCTCTGATGTCAATTGCATTAGTGCTGCAACCGCATAGACTAATGCGGGCTTCTTTCCGACTAGTACTACGTTAGGCAAAGGTCCAGTGGTTTGTGCGCACATGGTTCTCCCTTACACCTCCTCTTTTTAGCAGGAGTTAGCTCATTTAACTTGAATAAAAATCTTTCTTTTAGGCAGAATATGCTGCACAGTTTTCTAAAAGCCGATGTTTTTACAGATTTGGGTTTAATCCTCAACCTCTAGCTCGCTTAAAGGTATGTAGACATAAGTGTTATCGGGCATTCTTCTACCAATTATTAATGGGAGGGCCTTCTTCTCAACTTCTCGCTTAGCTATTTCAATCGTGCTCATTCTTCCACCGTCCTGGTCAATGGGTATCAATGGGGGTGCTCCCAGAGAGAGCTCCAGAGCTCTTAAGCCTATTATCCTTGCCTTCTCAAACTTAGTCAACCTTCTTTTTAAAATCTCCACCTTCTCCTCAATGCTGTTTCTCAAAGTAGTCAACTCTCAAATCTCAACTTTTAACATCTTTTGCCACTATGCTAGTACTCTTCCTCTCCCTCTTTCCCTTTAGGAGGCTTCATCTTTGCTGCCATGATGATGTCGTCAATCCTCATGAGCATCGACGCTGTCTCCAATGCTGATAAGTATGCTGTCTTCTTCACCCTGAATGAGTCTAAGATGTTTTTCTCAACGGCGTCTACAACCTTCCCCTGGGAAGCGTCGAAGCACATCGTCTTCCTGCCCTCCGCATGCATCGCCTTAAGCACTGTCAATATCTCTTCTGGATCTTGGCCTGAGTTAGATACTATCTGTTTAACTAATGATTCGAAAGCCCGGCTTAAAGATTCCATTACAAGCCCCTCTTTTCTACCCCTTCCTATTTCGACGAGCTTGTGTGCAATAAACATTTCTGCGGCTCCTCCGCCTGGAACAACGTAAGGCTCTTCGATAAGCGTTCTGAGGATGGATATGCAGTTCTTAACGATCCTCTCCGCCTCATCAGTAATCTTATCGTTCTCGCCTCTGACTAGGATTGTTTGAACAGCATTATTCGGGGTCTTCTCGACGAACGTCCATTTCTCTCCTCCTATCTTACGCTCTTCCACCAGGCCTGCGAAGCCGAGCTTATCCTCGCTCAGATCGTCTAGGACGCTAACTATTCTAGCGCCTGTGGCAAGCGAGAGTTTCTCCATGTCGGACTTCTTTACTCTTCTCAAAGCCATTATCCCCTTTTTCGCCAATAAGTACTGTGCGAAATCGTCTATACCCTTCTGGACGAAAACAACGTTAACTCCCAACTCGGCTATCTTATCAACGATATCGCTCATCATTTTCTGCTCCATCTTGAGGAACTCCCTTATCATCTTGGCATTGCTAAACTTTAACCTCTCATCGGTCTCAGTCTTCTTAACCTCGATAGGCAGATCCAGTAGGGCTATCTTCGCGTTCTCTATTCTCTTGGGCATTGCGGGATGCACAACCTCCTTGTCGAGAGCAACGCCTTCTACTAGTTGAGTGTCTAGAATGGTGCCTCCGCTCTTCTTCTCGGTTTTTAAGTACTCGTCGAACATCCTCGGATTATCGACGCCTTTATCTATGAGCCTACTTACTGCTCTCACAGAGATTTCTGCAAGTTTCTCACGAGTTTCAGCGCTAAGGAAAAGCGGTATCGCGGAGAGGACTATCTTATTCAGTAAATCGGTGTTCTTCAGATCAATCTTGACAGCGAGCTCTTTCTTAAGAAAGTCAAGCGCCTTTATCACCCCGTCATTATAATTGTCAAGTATTATGGAGGGATGTATCCCCTGCTTCATAAGCAGGTCCGCCTCCTTGAACAAGAGGTGCGTCAATACTACTAGAGTTGTTACACCGTCTCCAACTTCTTTGTTTTGAGACTTTGCAGCGTCCACTATGAGTTTGGCAGTCGGATGCTCAACCTCGAGTTCGCTTAATATTGTTGCACCGTCACCGGTTATGGTAGTGTCGCCAAAGGTGTCTACAAGAATCTTCCTATAGCTCAAGGGGCCTAGGGCTGTTCTAACTGTTTCAAAAATAACTTCGGAAGCGAGTAGGTTATAAAGCTGGGCCTCTTTTTCACAGCTTCTTTTACTCCCCTCTTTGAGGATTATTGAAGGTATAACTCTTGGTGCTGAGGAGCCTCTTATACTCATCGTCTCCTACCCGGAGGAGACCTGTTTTTAAGCATTTCTGCATGTAAACTCGACAAAATAAGCTTCTAAGGGAGTTTTCTCCCAATAAGCTTGCTCCAAAACCTGAGATATTATTAAAGGGCTCTAAGCTTTTAAAAACCGCTGGAAAACGCCTTGTATTGCGCTATCCTATCCATAACCTCTACAAACTCCCTTTCTATCTCGTACTTCCTCTTCTCATACTCTTCTTTACTTATGTCTCCTCTCTCATACTTCTTCTGCAACTCTTCATACTCTTTCTCAAGCCTCTCTCTTTCCTTCTCCAATCTTTTCAAGCGCTCACCCGCATCTGGTGGTCCTATTAGGAACACCATTCCTCAACACCTAAGCCTTATTAATGTCTGCGTACAGCATACTGTTAAACTTTTATGTCGGCGGATGAGTTCGAGCTTAAAATAATTTCAGGCGGCGAGGTCTTAGGTAGGTTTACGGTGAAGAGGGGTTTCTCCCCTAGGGTCTTCTCTGCTTTAAGCAATCTGCTTCCTAAAATTGGTGTCGTAAGCATTGGTAAAACATATGTATGTTTAAACATGGGATTAAGAATTGGGGTTGAGAAAATCGCTACAGAGGCTTCTGCTGGAGACGTAGGGTATTCTCCATATCTTCAGGGATTAGTTTTCTTCACATCGGACTCGCCTGAGTGCGGCTTTCTAAAAATTGCTCTAATTGGGAGATTGCTAACCCCCGTGGAGAAATTCGGGTCTCTGAGAGAAGGGGATGTTGTTTCAGTCACGCGCGGCTAAGCTGCTTGGGTAATAGTGTAGAGCGGTAGCCTGTTTTCTTCAGTGACTCTCCTTAAAAGGCCCTTCTCCTCTAAGCGTTTAAGAAGCCTCTTCGCCTCTCCCATCCTTAACCCGGTCTGAGTGAAAACGACATAAGGCGTTAGAACTTTTAATCCCTTAAGCTTCTCCAAGACTTTCTCGTCAGCCTCGTTTAAAACTTCTCCAGTCTTCCTCTCGCTCTTAGGCTTCGCTCCTCCTTCTTTCTTAAGCTTCTCTTTCTCCTGCCTCTTCTCCAGCTGGCTTAAGCGAAGCTTTTTGGTCCCGCCCATTTTCCGATGAATTTACTCTGAATACCTGTAGATAAGTCTAACCCTATTACGCTTAAATACCTTGCCCTCTTAATCCTACTCAAAAGGGGAGAGGGTTGAAACCGGGTAGGCGGGCTCTCACCGTGGAAGAGGTAATGAGTTTCCCCATATTGACTATTCGCCCAGATGAGAGTGTTCAAACAGCCGTTGTCAAAATGGTTGAGCATGACATAAGCTCTTTGATAGTCGTGGATGACGAGGGTAAGGACATAGGCATAATAACTGAGAGGGACGTTATAGAAAAAGTTGTTGCGAGGGATAAGGATCCTAAATCGGTTAAAGTCAAGGAGGTAATGTCGAATCCTTTGAAGAAGATCAATAGTGACAGCAGCATAATTGATGCTCTGGAAAAGATGAGGAGGAGCAGGATTAAGAAACTCGGCGTGGAGAGAGAAGGTAGGCTTGTCGGAATAGTTTCCGAGAGGGATCTTGTGTACGCTATACCTGCGATGTACGAGCTGATTGAAGCAACTTCAACGGAACGTTTAAGAGGGGTGGTGAAGAAAGAGGTTTACGAGGGCTTCTGCGAAGAGTGTGGAATCTGGTCTGACTCGCTTAACGTTGTTGAGGGAAGGCTCCTGTGTGAAGATTGTATGGAAGATATTAGGCTTGCTTCGGAAGATTAGTCTTGGAAAGAGATAAAGGAATAAGGTATATCAGGGGGCTTCCCCGGAAGACGCTTCCTACCCGTGTTTCTAAGAATTCTGTGTTGAATTACGCCTCATCTCCTCCTTTACACGTTACCAAGACGATTCCATTGCTTAGACTTCTTGAAACAATGGTTGCGAGAGGCTTTAGGAGGATCTTCGTAACAACGCCTAGTAACGTACTTGAAGGAGTAGTAACCCCGATGGAGGTTGTTCAATACTTGTTCTGGAGGTCGCGGGAGAGCTTTGAAACACCTGTTTTAAGCATACTATCCACACAGGTTTCTAAAATTATGCGTAGGGATATTGTTAGCGTAAGGCAATCTGCTAGTATGGCGGGTTCCATAAGTCTAATGAGGCAGAAGGAAGTTAATGGGTTGGCTGTTGTCGATGATAATGGTGTGCTTAAGGCTGTTTTAACAGTTAGAGATGTGCTTGAAAAGTTTAACCCTCCTTTGAAAAGTGGTAGTGTTAAGGATTTCATGTCTAAGTCGCCAGTGTGCATTTCCATTAATAGGCCTCTGAGAGAAGGTATTGAGACAATGATTAGTTCTGGCTTCAGGAGGCTTCCCTGCCTAGACGGCTTTCATCCAGTAGGCCTCTTCTCCTCCAGGTCTATAGCAGGGTTTTTAGGGGGAAGGGCGCTACTTAGAGAAGCTGGTAAAACGTTGGGTGAACTCATGTCTATGAGCGTAGCGAACTTCATGATTAAGGATATTCCTATACTTGATCCTGAAACAAGCATTTCAGAAGCTTGGGAGACTATTAAGAGAAGCAGCTACGGCTCGGCGCTCGTGGTTAAATCATACTCCCTAGAGGGCTTCATAACTGAAATGGATTTCCTAAAGGCTGTCGAGGTTTGAGCCTAAGGTTTCTCGTTGACAGTATGCATGGCTATATTGCTAGATGGCTCAGGATAATGGGATATGACACTATCTATCTTAAGAACATAGATGACCGTGAAGCAATACGTCTTGCATCTGAGGGGCGAGTTCTCGTAACTTCTGATACTGAACTCGCTAGATATGCTGAAACTCGGGGTGTGAGAGTTTTCATGATTAGGGGCTTGAGCGAACAGGAAGCGCTTGAGATGCTTGTAAAAAGGTTCAACCTCTCTTTTAGAGAAGAATTTTTGAGATGCACTGTTTGCAACGGCGAGCTTGAAGCCATAGGCTTGGAGGAGGCTAATAGCATACTTGGCTTTACCCCGAGAGGAGTGAACGCGTTCTGGAGGTGTAGGGCATGCGGCAAAGTGTACTGGAAAGGCTCTCATTGGAGGAATATTTCTCGCCAGATTTCAAGACTAGTTGGCAATAAGTCTGCTGGAAAACTGTTTAACACTTAAATACTCTTCAACCCTTATTTTTAAATGGCAGATGAAAACCGCCTCAAAATCTGAATAATAGATGAGGATAAGATGGGCGGATTGATGCCAGTCTTCCCAAGTAGCATGGGGGCTTATTAGGGACTTTAACATACTTCCCCATAGAGTTGAAGAAACACGCTTTAGCCTGCTCCACAGTGCTCCTTATGTTTTTAACTCATTTTTTAATAGTGGAAAAGGCTTATGCAGCTCCTCACGAGTTATTCGTTAACTCTTCACTCATATCCATGCGTATAACTGGATTACTTTCTGGCGGAATTCTGGTCGAAACCATCTTGGATAACAGGGTTCCCATGAATTTTTCAACAAGGTTCAGACCAGAACTCCTAAACGTCAGCACACAGGGTTCAACACTAATTGTTATCTACAACGCAAGGGTTCTGGGGAATTTTCCAGTGCAATTAACAAGCACCGAAGAATCAGATGATATCTTTGACGGTGAATGGTTAAAATCCATTCAGTTACTCGCAGTTTTTGCAGCAGGGTTAGCCTTACTTGTTTTTGAGACATGCGCCTCAAAAGCAGGTAGCAAAGATATTATTAAGACGGTTGAAGAAGGCAAGGGTCTTCCAAGGGGCTCTGTAATCGATGAAGAATCTCTACTACTGCTCTCTTCTAAAAACCCTGAGGCCTACAGAAGAATTGCCGATATGGTTTTAAGAGGAGAGTTGAAGATTAAGAAAAGGAGGTTGAAGAGCATTAGGAGGGTGTTTTCGAAAATGAGGAAACTCGTTGAATATAGGAGGTAATTACTGCTTTAGACTATTTTACCAGTGTTTCCAAAACCTTTAAAAAAACTTATTGGGACTTAAGAATCTAAATTGCATAACCGCAGGGCGATGCTAGCAGTACTTTTAACAATGCTTTCCCTAATAGTACTTATAATTATAAGAGTCCCGATTACTACCAAATCAGCGCCTGTCGTATGCTTTCTACCAGCCTACAGTGCTTCCTTCGATACGGGTTTCTCTATCTCGCCCTCAGGCAGCTTCACTACTCAAGGAAGTACGATAAGAATTGTTTCCGGAGGTTTTAGTAATGGGTGTGTTAATATTTCTGTCCCTTCCGGCGGTACCGCAATTCTAAGTACAGAGTTGAAT
The DNA here is from genome assembly GCA_964616835.1 of uncultured Nitrososphaerota archaeon. Lineage (GTDB taxonomy): Archaea > Thermoproteota > EX4484-205 > EX4484-205 > JAAOZP01 > JAAOZP01. Next base: position 12,507 of record CAZTSG010000012.1, read on the forward strand.
GTCAAAGGTTCTTTCAAAACAAGCTTTATGATGAAGATAAGCGACGACGTGAATTTTAGCTTTGCGAATCTTGGCTTAAAACTGGTTGATTCAACAGAGTATTTCAACATAGTGCTCGGTAGGAGGAATAGTAAAATTACTGTTTCCAAAGGGGGAAGCGTAACCGAGGGTTCTCTTTTAGATTATGGGAAATGGTGTAACATTACCATAAGCGTAGATGTCTCTAGAGATTATTTAGCAGTATCCAGTAATGGTAGTTTAATAGTCTCTTTCTCCACAGGCATTGGTGTACACAAGCTCACACAAGTCTTCCTCCAGATAGGAGTTATGGATGCGTCGAGAGATGTTAAAGTATACTTAGACGAGTTTTCAATGGCTGTCTCCCCGATAGTTTTCACAGACAGGCCTGTGTATACCTTCTCCACTACTGTTCCAGTAAGGATCTCTGGAGACCAGTTTCCTTCACCAAACCTAGAGATTGTTGTAATCCGACCCGATGGTTCAATAGCTAAAAGGGATACTATACCGCTATCACAAGTTAACGACAGTAGGATAAGCGGATTTTACGGATTCTCCTACTCAACTAGCTTAAGCAACCCTCCTCCAGGAACCTATAGAGTACGCGTGAGTGGCAGCGGGTTTAAAGTTGAGTACCATTTCGGTGTCTGGAGTGTTCCTCAGGTATGGGAGCGTAAATCTACTGTCAACGTTAAAGCCGGAGGCTTCGCGCCAAACTCGTTCGTAACGATCTTCGTCAAAAATCAAACACACGTGCTTCTAAGCCAGAGATTTAGAGCTGCTGATGATGGGAAGATAGATCAGAACATGGTTGTTCCGGTAGATCTTGCACCCGGGTCTTTAAGAGTATCTCTGTCTTACGATGGGACCTACGATTTTTCTAAGATGAGTGGAAGCACGGGTTATATCAGCATTACTGTTGTGAAGGCTGTCCTGAACATTACTATTGCTACTGATGCTAATACTTACGAGAGAGTCGACCAGATAAATGTGAGGGTATATGCAAAATATAGGGATGGCTCTATTCTTCCCCCAAAAAGTTTGATTAAGCTCCGACTCATTTATAACGATGTTGAGAAGAAAGCAACTTACATGAGCTATAACCCTGCTGGTTACTGGTCTGAAACCATTAACCTTAAACCGTCTGATGAGTGTGGAGACTATTTAATCCTGATAGAGGCTTCAGACTCCTACGGCAATTCTGCTGCGGAGAATAAAACGATAACCGTTACGACTGCTAGGCTATTAATAGATTTAATAAGCCCTCTTTATGAAAGCTATGAGAGATCTACTAGATTAAATCTCTCTGTGAGTGTGAAATATAAAACCGGGGCTCCAGTAGAGTCTGGAAGAGTCACTCTTGAAATGATTAAGGATAATAGGAAATCCGGCCCATTTTTGTTTACTAAAACAGGCACGGGCGAGTGGACGGTTTCGAAAAAAATCTCCTTCTCAGAGCAGACGGGGAGATGGGAGTTGAAGATTATTGCTGTTGACGATTATAATAACGCTGGAGACCTTTCTTTAAGCATACTCATTATTCCAGCCGAGTTAACTGTTCAATCCTCGGAATCGTTTAACCGTTCTTTCTCCCGAACCCAAAGCATACCTTTAAGCATAACGGTGAAATATCCTTCGCATGAAGTTCTCCAGGATGAGAGTGGAATAGTCAATGCTTCACTGATCCATCTTGAAAAAGGCATTATATCTAGCGTGCTTCTTCAATTTCTTGCGGGAAGTTGGCGTGGAAATCTTACTATCCCCAAGAATGCTCCGCTCGGAGAATATGTTTTAATGATTTCGGCGGAAGACCACTATGGAAACTCTGGTTTCTTCAACGATACTATAGAGGTTACTAAGGCCGTTATAAGCGTAAGAATAATGGATTTGGGAGACAATTATCAAATCGGGTTTGATACGGTACGGTTAAAGTGCATAGTGAAGTATTTAGATGGCTCTATCATGGATGAGGGGAATGTTACTGCAGTATTATCTTCAGATACAGTGAGCGCTACGGTAGTGTTGAAGTATAGTGATGGTGTTTGGATCGGAGAATACGTCCTTACACTAACAATCCCAACTGGAGACTATACAGTGAGTATAAATGCTGAAGACCCATATGGAAATACTGGAGTTGGTGAAGGTACCTTCCGGGTAAGCAATCTCTACGTTATAATTGTAGTTGTCAGCATCGCGATAGCGCTCGGCGTCTCCGTCTCCATCCTGGTTTTGAGAAGGCGTAAGGCAAGGGTTACTACTCCTTTGGCAGAGGAGTACGGTGTATTCGGCTAGTAAGGCTTAATACTCTATAGCATTAGAGAGAGCACACCATGCCGCGTAGGGGGAAAATTGGGAGGGAGCGAAGGGGGACAACGATTCTTTTCAAAGCGGGGCGGGTACCTGCTACAGTCGACGAACTTTTCTCTAGGATTTTTTGGAGAAGCCCCCTGCTTGCTTCCGAGGCTAAGGTTTTCTGTGAAGAATTAGTTGCAAGAGAGCCCTCGGGAATCAGCACCAGGGAGTGGAGAATCTGGGTGAAGAAGAGAAGGATTACGGTAGGTCAGTTTTACAACATGATGAGAGGTCTTATGGGGGCCGGCATTGTGGAGAAGAGAGAGGGCTCTTGGCACATAAGCACTGGTTTTCTCAGAGAACTTGAGCAGTTCATAATAATTTATACTTCTTTAACAAACTTTAAACACAGGTTGAGTTAATGCTTTACCCTTCTCCTTTTCTTCTCATTTTCGATTACCAGCTTGTCGGAAACTATCCTTACAATCAGCCTCCCCCTCTTCTTTAATGGAAATGCTGAATCATTCACTATCTTGCTCGGCAGGTAAAGCATTACTGCTGAATACACTCTGCCCCCTAGCTTTTTATTAAGAGTGTACAGCTTGGTGGAGGCCTCCTTAACCATCCCCCTCTTCCCTCATGTACAGAAGTTATTAAAGGTTTATCTTAGGCGTCTGATAAACATTTGAGACGTTTGAAACTAGTGGATTCGCATGCTCACTTAAGCGATAATGCTTTCGAAAAAGACTTGGATCACGTAGTTCTTAGAGCCAAGGAAAATAATTTAGTAGCTATAGTCGACTGTGGCCTTGGTAAAAGCGGCGCGTTAAGATCATTAACCATTTCTGAAAGATTCCAAGGGTATGTTTATTCAACAATAGGCATAGACTACGGTGCACCCTTCTCAGAGGATACGGAGGAGATAATCAGGTTGATTCTCGAAAATAAGAGTAGAATAATCGGAATAGGCGAAGTAGGCTTAGATTACTACACTGTTAAGAAGCCCGAGGACAAGACTAAGCTTATAGACGTTTTCAGGGAATTCATAGACTTGGCGAGAAAATTGGAACTACCGTTGATAGTGCATTCTAGGAGCGCTGGGAAAGAAGCTATCAAGATACTTGTGGAAGAAGGTGCTAAGAAGGTATTGATGCACGCTTTCGATGGGAAAGCCTCGTACGCTATGAAAGGTGTTGAATCCGGCTTCTTCTTCAGCCTCCCTCCTTCAGTAGTCAGGTCGCAACAGAAGCAGAAGTTAGTAAGCCGGTTGCCTATTGAAAACATTCTTCTGGAATCTGATTCACCAGTGCTTGGGATAAACCCCTTTGAAAGAAACGAGCCTGCGAAAATAGTTTTCAGCCTCCAGGAGATAGCGAGGATAAAAAGACTCGACCCCGAGCTGGTTGCTGACGAGACAACTAAGAATGCAGGCAGGCTCTTCGGGTTGAGAATATAATGCTGTTCTTCGTAGGAATAGACCTCGCCGGGGTCGAGACTAGGCCTAGCGGGTTTGCTGTGCTAGACAGTTCTATGAGAGTAGAGACGATGACGCTTTACAGCGATTCTGATATTCTCCGAGAAGCTTATCGTTTCAAACCGGTCGTTGTTGCGATAGACGCTCCCCTATCGTTACCGAGGGGCAGGATCAGTCTGGAGGCGAGGAGCAATATTCATTTGAGGGAATGCGATAGAGAGCTTCTTAGAAGAGGAATAAGGTTCTTCCCCGTAACGTTGGGGCCAATGAGGCTGTTGACGGAAAGAGGCATCATGCTGAAAAAGGCTTTAGAATCCTCAGGGTTCAAAGTGATAGAGGTCTACCCGGGTGGGGCTCAAGACGTGTTGGGAATGCCCCGTAAGACGTCTAGTGTAAACGGTCTTAGAAAAGGCCTGGCCCGCTTTAAGATAAGGGGTTTGAAAGACACCTGTTCTCATCACGAGTTGGATGCTGTTACTGCAGCGCTAGTGGCAAAAATGTTTTACGAGGGTAATTACGAAGCCTACGGCGACCCCGAGGAGGGCCAGATAATAATGCCGGTTAAAAAGCGGTAAAATTAGGGGAAGATTTATCAATGCTTCCAGATTCGAGAAATTTAAAAGAGCACACTCATGGCTACAAGCCCGTACAGGTTCTACGCTGTTAAGAGTACGCTTGAAGAGATCGTGGAGCTACTCCACCCTATAGTGGCAGAGTGGTTTAGAAGCAGGTTTAAGGATTTAACCCCGCCGCAAGCCTACGGGATAAAACCCATCGTAAGCGGCGAGAACGCTCTGATTTCTGCACCGACTGGAAGCGGTAAGACGCTGGCATGCTTTCTCACAATAATCAACGACCTCATAAAGAGGGGTTTCGAAGGGAGGCTTGAAGACAGGGTTTACTGCGTTTATGTTTCCCCATTAAGGTCTCTGAACAACGATATCAGAAAGAATCTTTCACAACCCTTGGAGGAGATGAGGAAGATAGCTGAGAAGAAAGGGTACGTTTTTCCAGAAATAAGGATTCACGTGAGGACTGGGGATACTAAAACATCCGAGAGGAGCAGGATGCTTAAGAAACCGCCGCACATATTGATAACAACCCCGGAAAGCCTATCGATAATACTGGTCGCACCCAAATTCAGAGCCTTCCTGAAAGAAGTCCAGTGGGTGGTTGTCGACGAGATCCACGAACTCTGTAGCTCGAAGAGGGGGGCTCATCTCTCGCTCAGCCTCGAGCGTCTGGAGAATTTCTCAGGCAAAGCCTTTCAGAGAATAGGATTGTCCGCGACAATCCACCCTCTGGATAAGGTTGCCGCGTACCTAGTTGGATATGACGACGGTTCTCCGAGGCGATGCACGATAGTAGACGTGCATGCTTCTAAAAGGTTTGAGCTCAAGGTAATTTCTCCCCATCATGATCTTGTACATACGCCGGCTGAAGAGCTCAGCAGGAGAATGTACAGGCTGATAAACAGCATAATAAGACGCAACAGAACCACATTAATATTCACGAATACGCGCAGTAGTACGGAGAGGGTCGTATACCATCTTAAGAAGCTGAGGCCGAAGAGCGTTCTAAGCGAGGACGAGTATGCTGCCCACCACTCCTCCCTGTCGCGGGAGGTTAGGCTCGACGTCGAAGACAAGTTGAAGAAGGGCAGGCTTAAGGCAGTGGTTACAAGCACTTCTCTAGAGCTGGGGATAGACATCGGCTTCATAGACTGCGTCGTCCAGATAGGTTCTCCGAAATCTGTGACGAGAGCCATTCAGAGAGTAGGCCGCTCAGGCCATTCGCTGGAAGTAGTTTCCAAGGGCATTTTCATACCCATGGAGAGAGACGACCTCATAGAGGTGCTTGTAATGTCTAAGGCTGCTGAAGCCGGTAAGCTCGACGAAGTGTATATTCCGGAGAACCCTCTCGACGTCTTGGCTCAGCACGTGGTTGGAATGTCTATAGAGAGGAAATGGAGTATTCAAGAAGCCTACAGACTGGTTAGGAGATCATACAACTTCAGAAACCTCAGCATGGAGGACTTCATCGGTGTCCTAAGGTATTTGAGCGGATACTACAGGCAGCTGGAGGGCTATAAGGTCTACGGCAAGATATGGCTGGACGAGGAGGATGGAGTATTCGGCAGAAGGGGGAACCTTGCCAGAGTGATATACATGACTAACACGGGAACTATACCCGACATGGCTATGGTTAAAGTCTTCACTAAAGACAATAAGCCTGTTGGAAATATTGAGGAAGAGTTTTTCGAAAGACTCTCCCAGGGAGACATCTTCCTCTTGGGCGGGAGGCCCTATAGGTGTGTTAAGAGCCGTTTGATGAAGCTTATCGTAGAGCCTGCTGAAGGCGAGAAGCCCACTGTGCCGCAGTGGTTCTCAGAAATGCTCCCCCTGTCGTACGATTTGGCTAACATGATAGACGAGTTCAGAATAAGAGAGCTTCAGACAATCCTTTTCGAGAAGAAGGAGGACAGGATTAAGCACTACATGGATTACTTCAAGATAGATAGAAAGACTGCTACTGCTCTCTATGAATACCTGAGGATAACCGCGGAATACTTTAACAACACCGGTGTCCTCCCCTACTTGAGGAAGGGCTCTCTCATAGTGGAGAACTATATCGACGAGTCGGATAGGCAGATAGTGGTTTTCCACAGCCTTGTGGGGAGAAGGGTGAACGATGTTCTCTCCAGAGCATTCGCAGTAGCGGCCTCAAACCTCCTGGGCTCAGTCTCAGTGCAGATCTCAGTTGGGGACAATGGTTTCCTCCTCATACTCCCCCCGAAATACAGGGTTGAGCCGGATAAGATCATCAAGTCGGTTAATTCTTCAAACCTGTACAGCCTAGCAGCCTCCTCTATAGAGAAGACGGAGATGTTGAAGCACAGGTTTAGACACGTTGCTGTCAGAAGCTTCATGATACTCAGGAACTATAAGGGTCATGAGGTAATGGTTTCAAAACTGCAGCTTAACTCTGAACACCTTCTTAAGGCGATAAGGGATTTGAAGAACTTTCCGGTGATGAAAGAGACGTACAGGGAGATTCTCGAAGACGCTATGGATATAAAGAATGCTTTAAGATTCATGTCTGAACTGGAGAGCGGTTTGAGGACGCCGCTCGTCTGCAGGCTCAGCAGAGTAGCGTCGCCCATTGCCCACTCCCTACTGCTCTCAAGCTTTACGGACATCGTTCTCATGGAGGATAAGAGAGCCTTGTTGGAAAGGCTTCACAGGGAGGTTCTTGCAGCAATACATGCATCTAACTGAAGACATTGAAATAGTAGAGTTTGAGCCAGCGCTCTACGTTAAGAGCCTCGACGCTATTGTCGTTGCAGACATACATTTAGGCTTAGAATGGGAGCTTGAAGAAAAGGGTGTGCACATCCCCTTCCCCACCTACGAGCCCATAGTAAAATCGCTTAGAAACATGTTCAGTTACAGGTCTGCCAAGAAACTGATAATCCTAGGGGATATTAAGAACGAGTTCGGAGACATAAACCCCGAGGAGTGGACGCAGGTTCAGGATTTCGTAAACGACGTGCGTAGCCTCGGCGCAGAGCCCCTTCTAATAAGGGGTAATCACGACAATTTCGTTAGAACAGTCCTCAGAAGGCTCAACGTCGAGTTTCAAGAGCCCCCCGTAAGGCTGGGTGAATATTTCCTAATACATGGCGACAAGGATCACGAATTGCCTGGTGAAGGCAACGTTATCATCATGGGTCATGAGCATCCCGTTGTCTCAATAAGGGATTCGATAGGCGTTAAGCACAGGTTCAAGAGCTTCCTCTGCGGCGAATACTGCGGGGCGAAAATAATAGTTCTCCCTTCGATGAACCCTCTAACGATGGGGACTGCCGTTAACGAGGTTGATGCGAGTGAATTGCTCTCCCCGATCCTTAGGAGGATAGGCGTCATGTCCTTTACGCCAATACTGTTGGTTCAAGGAGAAGTGTTAAAACAGTTTCCGAAGCTAAGCAGCCTCGCCGCCCAACAGTTTCTAAGGCTTGAAGAATATTAGTGTTAAGGATGTTCCTACAAAACCTATTAGAGCCCCTAGTATTGTTTGGGGGTAAGTGTGTTCCCCAGTGTTTACGCGTGCCCAAGCCAAGAGGGGCAGGAGAGAAAAAGGTAAGAGTCCTAAAGCCCCGTGGAAGTAGAGGAAGAGCATGGCGACTGTTGCTAAACCGGATACGTGAATACTAGCTTTAATCCTGAAGGTGAAAAACAGTAGGATGAGAGAAGTCGTGAAGAATGATGCTGAGGCTACGGTTAGAAGCCTCGTGTCCCATGCTTTGAAGAGGATTGTGGAAACAGCGTATCCTATTAGGCCCGGTATAAAGTGCTTGGGCCTCCTCGCCCTGTCGCTCATGAACACGTCTGACCTTCCCCGTAGCCTAAGGTAGTAAACGCTTGCGAAGGGAAGGAGGCTGTAGAAAAACAGTATTGCAACAGTCTTTAAGGCGATATCGCTTGATCGAACACCTTCACTAGCCATCAACGCGAGCCCTCCAGCTCCTCCCGTAACAGGATTAGACAGTACGTAGGAGACAATCTTTGCAAGCCTCTTACCCATATCCGTCCTTAACAAGAAGGAGGCGTTAAAAAGATTCATAAGGGTGGAAAGTCCTTATCGATAAGATGCTTGTCGAAAAAATTCCCGTAGCCAGGAGGGGAATGCTTTTCAAATGCATGCTTTGCGGACAGTTATGTTGCAGCCTCAATCCCGAAATATCGGAAGAGGATCTTGAGAGGATTAAGAGGGCCTATCCGTCTTTTAAACCCTATGTCTCGCCGGAGGGAAAGATGATTCTCATTGGCGATAATGGCTATTGTCCATTCTTGAAAAACGGTGTATGCATTATCCATGAATACAAGCCGATTATATGCCAACTCTATCCCTTCTACCCTGTGGAGAAAAGGATTTTGAACAGTATCATGGAGCTTCCCGAGGATGCGGAGGTTGTTAAACACGGCTCTGAAGAATACGTCTTTCTCTTCGACGAGGAGTGTCCTGGAGTAGGTAGCGGGGATCCTGTCGACTTTAAAAACCTCTTGAGAAGATTTATTGAAGCAAAACCCTATTTGAAAAGCCCCTTGTAAGGCTCCCAGCAACTGTTTCCAAAACAACTCGTTAAGGAAACATTTTTACCCTCCTAGGCTTTTCTAAAAACATGGTTATGCTTTTCAAGGAAGTCGCGGACGCCATGGAGCAGGTGGAGTCGACTACGAAGAGGCTTGAGATGACGAGCCTTCTAGTAGACCTTTTCAAGAAAGCCAGCCCCGCCGAGCTTGAGAAGCTCGTATACCTGCTCCAGGGCAAGGTTAGGCCTGACTACGAGGGCTTAGAGTTCGGAGTCGCCGAGAAGCTTGTTTTAAGATCCCTATCAGAGTTCTCAGGAGTAGATGATGAGACTGTGGAGAAGCTCTACAAGGAGGCTGGCGACCTCGGCAGCACCGCCGAAATCCTTGCGCAAAGAAAGGTTCAGAAGAAGCTCTTAAGCAGGGAGCCGACGCTGACAGACGTCTATGAGAAGCTTTACAGGCTTGCCAGGCTTGGGGGAAAGGGCTCGGTGACGCAGAAAACAAGCCTGTTATCCTCCCTCCTCATAGACATGTCCCCTAGGGAGGCGAAGTATGCCGTCCGGATCGTCACCGGGAGGCTTAGGCTCGGCATAGCTGATTACACTATTCTAGACGCTATTGCTCAAGCATTCACCGGGGATAAGTCGAACAGGCCCCTCATAGAGCGTGCGTACAACATTTCCAGCGACCTCGGGGCTGTGGCAAGGGCTGTTGCCGAAAAGGGGCTTGACGGTGTTCATGGCTTCAAGATAACCGTGGGCAAACCGATTAGGCCGATGCTTGCAGAACGCTTGACAACAGTGCAGGAGGTGCTGGAGAAAATAGGGGGTGAGGCTGCCGCTGAGTACAAGCTGGACGGGGAGCGTGTGCAAATACACAAGAATGATGACAGTGTTCTGCTCTTCTCCAGGAGGCTTGAGAACATTACAAACCACTATCCTGACGCGATAGAAATGGTGAAGAGTAACGTTAAGGCTAGGGAGGCTGTTCTGGAGGCGGAATGCGTAGCAATAAACCCTGACACCGGCGAGCTTCTGCCGTTCCAAGAGCTTATGCACAGGAGGAGGAAGTACGGTATCGAGGAGGCTATGAAAGAGTATCCTGTTGCACTCTTCTTCTTCGACCTCCTCTACGCTGACGGCATCGACTACACTGAAAAACCATACTTGGAGAGGAGGGAGGCTTTAAAGAACGTTATCGTAGAAGACGAGAGGGTTAAGCTCGTCAAACAGATAGTGTCAAGCGACCCCAACCAGATAGAGGTCTTCATGGAGGAGGCGATCTCAGAAGGCTGCGAGGGACTCGTGTTGAAGGACCTGAAAGCGTCCTACAGGGCTGGCGCTAGAGAATGGAGCTGGATAAAGCTGAAGAGAGAATATAAGGCTGAGGTTGCCGACACCTTCGACCTCGTTATAGTCGGCGGGTTCCACGGCAGGGGTAAGAGAGCAGGCAAGTATGGAGCATACCTCCTGGCTGCATACGATCCTGACGAAGACGTTTTCAGAACTTTCGCTAAATGTGGAACAGGTTTCACAGATGAGGATTTAGCCACTTTCACCGAGATGATGAACAACTACAAGATCAGCCATAAGCATCCTAGGGTTGATTCGAAGATAGAGGCTGATGTATGGTTTGAACCAAGGGTAGTTATCGAGATAATAGCGTCAGAAATAACCCTGAGCCCCGTGCACACCTGCGGGTTAAACATGGTAAGGTCTGGTTCTGGACTGGCGGGACGATTCCCCAAGTATACGGGTAGGCTTAGGGACGACAAGGCTCCGGAGCAGGCGACTACGGTGAAGGAGATTCTGGAGATGTATAGGAACCAGTTGAAGAAGATCGAGGAGCAGCCTCAAGAAGCCACGTAAAACCCACTCGTTTTTAGTTAAAAGCTTAAATCTTAGCGTCTTGAAAAACCTTCGAAAGATGAGTGAGATACAGCTTTTAGTTGCTGAAGCAAAGCCTCGAGACGCTGGGAGGAGGATTGTTAGAATAGGCAAGAAGGAGATGGCTCAGAT
>CAZTSG010000012.1:23501-31350 GCA_964616835.1 uncultured Nitrososphaerota archaeon
GAAAGGCTTAGGAGAGTATTCCAAGAGGCTCAGGAGAAGGCTCCGAGCATAATATTCATAGACGAGATAGACGCTATAGCGCCCAAGAGGGAGGAAGTAGGAGGAGAGGTTGAGAGGAGAGTGGTGGCACAGCTCCTCGCTTTAATGGACGGCTTAAAGTCTAGGGGGGACGTCATAGTAATAGGCGCAACCAACGTGCCTAACATGCTTGACCCAGCTCTCCGCAGGCCGGGAAGGTTCGACAGGGAGATTGAGATAGGTGTCCCCGACAAGCAGGGCAGGCTTGAGATTCTTCAAATACACACTAGGTCTATGCCGCTCGACAAGGATGTTGACTTGAAGAAGCTTGCGGAAATGACTCACGGCTACACTGGCGCGGACTTGGCTGCGCTATGCAGAGAAGCTGCGATGAAGGCTTTGAGAAGGTATTTGCCTGAGATAAAGCTGGACGAGAAGATTCCGCCGTCAGTTCTGGAAAAGATGGTTGTCAAATGGGAGGATTTCCTAAACGCTTTCAAAGAGATAACTCCGACAGCCATGAGGGAAGTGTACGTCGAAGTCCCCACTGTGAGGTGGAGCGACATCGGTGGTCTTGAAGAAATAAAGATGAGGCTGAGGGAGATGGTTGAGCTTCCGATAAAGAACCCGGAGAAGTTTGAGAAGCTTGGAATAACTCCTCCGAAAGGCGTCCTACTGTATGGGCCTCCTGGCTGCGGCAAGACTCTCCTAGCTAGAGCCGTAGCAACCGAGAGTGAGGCCAATTTCATAAGCATCAAGGGGCCAGAGGTCTTCTCGAAATGGGTCGGAGAATCTGAGAAAGCCATCCGAGAAGTATTCAGGAAGGCGAGACTAGCATCACCCTCAATAGTGTTTCTCGATGAAGTCGATGCAATAGCTCCGAGAAGGGGCATGAGCATGGCTGACAGCGGTGTTACGGAGAGGGTTGTAAGCCAGCTTCTAACAGAGATGGATGGGTTAACACCTATCGAGAGGATCGTAATAATAGGTGCTACAAACAGGCCTGAGCTCCTAGACCCTGCTATAATGAGGCCTGGGAGGTTTGAAGTCGTGCTCTACGTTCCTCCGCCGGATGAGGCTTCAAGGCTCCAGATACTCAGGATCCACACGAGGAGAATGCCGTTGGAAGGCGTTAGCCTGGAGGAGATTGCTAAGAGGACTGAGGGATATTCTGGGGCTGACCTGGAGGCGCTTTGCAGAGAAGCTGGTCTAAACGCTTTAAGAAGGGATGCTGACAAGGTGACTAAGGAGGATTTCGAAAAGGCTCTTCAAACAGTAAAACCCAGTTTGAAAGAGGAAATGCTTATGAAATACAAGAAGTTCGGTGAGAAGGAGGAGTTTTTTCTCGTCTAAGTCGGAAGAATGAAAACGAGTTAAAGGACATGTCAAGCTATATCTTTGGCGAGGGATACGCTGAAAAAACCTTATCAGATGCCAGTACGTCTTAAAACGCTGTGGATAAGCTCCTCTTAGAACTCTAAGTAATATCAGAAGAGTAGGTTTAATAATCGAACTATAGGAAATAAGCATCCTATCGAATTGGCGCCAGTTAAAACTTAGATCTATAATTTAGACTTTCGTATATATTTCTATATCAAGTTTCCGTGCCGCCTCTATTGCCTTTTCGTCGGCATACGGCGTTACGATGAGCATTCTCACAGGCTTTTTCCCAACCTTTTCTTCATATAACTCTGCTTTCCTCTTGAACTCGAAGATATCCGATGCGTTGACGTTTGACTTCACTTCAATAAGCATGACCTTCTCGTCGCGTACTGCTACGTCTATTTCAACAGAACTTGGATACCCAAACACTTTCCCCTTCTCATCGTATCCAGTCCACCTCCCAACCTTAAGGCCGAACTCCTTTTCAACAATACCCCTTAACCCCTCCCTAAACGCCTCCTCGGCCAACATGCCCCATCTAGCGCCCAATGCTGCAATATGCCGCTCGACTAAAGCAAAACCCCTATTCATGTCCTCCCTCAACTTTGCTATTTCCTCGTCATGCCTTTTAAAGCCAGCGTTCATGTCCTCCCTGAGCTCCGTAAGCCTCTGCTCATGCTTATCGAGCCTCTTCAGTATTTCTTCCAAGCCTAGAAATCCTGCTACGGTGTATCTGAACTCCTCGTCTTTTTTCAGTAACTCTAGGAACTCTTCTTTCAGGCCCAAACTTAATCTATAAAAATAGCGCTGGACTAGTATTTAAGCAGCGTGGTGGAGAAGCGTTTCTCCCTAGTCTTAAACGGTTTAACGCTGGAATAACATGTTTACTAATGGAGGTTTCTGATTGACTAGACTGTAACGACAAGGATAGGGTTTTCTTCTCCATGTCGGAATAATAAAAAGGAGCTTAACATTGCTACTATGATTAATCATAGATAATTCTGGATCGAATGTTAAAACCCTTTCTGAGAGTGCTCTTATCCTTGTTATTCTTGTAAACGGGTGTAAAACCAGAATCATCAGGATTAACCCAAACCGTGAAAGCAGTAAAATCCTCTAAATAACACTACCAGTCCAAAAATATCACCATGCCCCACGACCATGAAAACAGCCAGAAGATTAAAATATTCATTTTAATTTAATTAAACAAGGCTACGGGTGACAGTTAATATTAAGTAAAAAGAAGGAGAAATAAGGCATATTATACTACTTTTTTAAGTTGTAATTTCAGACGTACATTTTGCAGTTAAATTATAAGCGCCTATGCTTGTCCCGACGACTTGAAACCTGTAAGTATCTCTGGGTAGTAAAACGACGATGATGTTTCCAAAGCAGAAGGAATATGGGATCTCGCTTCTTTCCTCTCCATTCACTAAGCCCGTAACCCTTCCTTGGGAATCATATACTCTTAATTCGGCTGGGCTTCCCAGCTCCGCTGCGATGAAGTTGTCCGGGATTGGATTGACGTTTATATCCAGCGCGTTTAAGGAGATAACTCCAACCGTGATGAGAGAAGTATATGTTGAAGTTCCCACAGTCAGATGGAGCGATGTCGGAGGGCTTGAGGAGATTAAGAGGAGGCTCACGGCATTCTCTCTCTTTTTATTACGCGATTTCTTTTTCCTCGGAGAAATGCGTAGCTCTTTAATAGAAACTTTTAAATATTGCTTTAATCAATGCTTCTATTGGGGTGAAAAACATGTCAGCACCTCAAGAGTTCAAGTGTCCCAACTGCGGAGCTACTTTCAAGACCAAGGATGAGCTGGATAAGCACCTAAAGGGTTGCAAGCCCAAGAAGAAGTAATTCTAAAACTATGCTTTTTTCTTTTTTGTATGAAGGTTTTAATAGGGATTATTCTTTTCCCCTCTGCGCGCTACGGGTTTCGCTTAAAAGCTCAGCTAACATTACGATGATGATGCGCGCGCTACACCGGATACCAGTACTGTTCGTCCTTCGACATGGATTGCTTAAAGTATGTTGTCCTTTTACGGGAAGAAGCAGAGAAGCTTAAGAAAAAAGGATGGAAAATCAACCTGTCTCGAGGTAGATCGGTTTCGGACGATAATACACATCGGAGCCTGGTAAGCCGGATTTGAGCAGTCACCGCAGTTCTAGGCTTAATCCAGGTGTTTCAGCCAGTGATTAACATGGCAAGTGCGCTAGGCTCTTGAAGAGCACGTTAACGTGGTTCGCAAAAAGCTTAAATTTAGTATCATCCTAAATTAGGTTGTGCCTAAATCGGGAACTTCGAAGAGTCTGACTGGTAAGGAGGTTGAGTATCTTAAGACGGTTTTCAAGCTGCTTCCAGGAAGAGATATGGTTGGAAGCCTTGAGGTGGCTGATGCGATGGGTGTTTCATGCGCGACTGCAAGCGAGTATCTTGAAAGGCTTGAGGAGAAAGGTATGCTCAAGAGGTATCGTTGGAGAGGAGTAATCCTCTCAAGAAAAGGAATGAAGGAGGTTAATAGAATAATCAGGAACCATAGGGTTTTTGAAACATATGCATACAGGGTTCTCTCAGTCAGTCTTGAGGATGCTTGCGAATGCGCAAGCAGAATTGAACTCCATATACCAGATAAAATTGTTGACTCTATGTGCAGTATTTTAGGTCATCCTAAGACTTGCCCACATAATAACGTTATTCCAGGGGGAAGTCGTGTTGTGGAGTTTGAAAATTATAATTATAATCCTATCATCCATTCTAGTAGTCAACATGCATTCATATGGAGTCTCTACTCAACAATCTGGTAAAATTAGGATAGTGGTTTCAGTAGACGTTCTCAGGATTTTGGTTTCGCCAATAGTCGGGGACAAGAGTGAAATCGTGTCTATTGTCCCGGAAGGAGTCGAGCCCCACGGTTTCGTCCTTAGTCCGGATGTGATTAGGATCGCGTTAAACTCTGATTTAATAGTGATAACTGGCCACATGGAGTGGGAGAACGATCTTGTTGAACGAGTCGCAGAGGAGAAGGATGTTCCAAAGAGTTTAATCTCCATTAACCTGCTCGAATTAGTAAGGAGCAGGGGTAGGATTCTTAGGCTTGAAGGTGGAGAAAACATCCACGGCTTCTGGTTGCTGCCAGATAATGCTGTATTAATTGCCGAATCATTGAGGGAAGCACTTTCTAGAATAAGGCCGGAATACTCCGTGGAGTTATCGCTGAACTACAATTCTTTCGTCGCAAGGGTTTCCAGCCTTAAGGATTTTCTCCAAGGGCTTTCAGAAAAATATGATTCCGGTGGCAGGAAGGTGGTCATAGGCTTCTACGCTGAGCAGTATGTTGCTGAAGCATTAGGCCTTGAAGTCGGTGCAGTCCTAGTTGGAGAGGAAGAGACTGTGAAACCGGAGTCTTTAAGCAGGGTTTACAACGGGCTCCGGTCTGGGAATTATACGTGTATAGTGGTCTCGGACACTGCTCTATTAATGAGCGGTGTTAAGAATGCTCTTCAACAGATATCTGCTGACACCGGGTGTTCAATAGCCTACGTGTCTGTTGTTTCTACTGGTGGCTTAAAAGACTATGATTCTCTGATGTATTATAATGCTGGACAAGTTTACAGTGCTTTACTATCTGCTAAAAGGCCTGTTTCAACCGGGATAGACCTGTTTCTCTTAACAACAGTCGTAGCTTTTCTCATAATAATTGTTGAAACACTCTTTTTGATAAGGAGGGCGAGAAGATGAGCATTAAAATAGTTTCCGTCGAGAATGTTTCAGTTAGACTTAATGGCAACATGGTTTTGGAAGACATTAGCTTCGACATCGATTCTCCTTCTTTCGTTACTATAGTGGGGCCCAACGGAGCTGGTAAGACTACGTTGATAAAACTGCTCCTAGGCATGGTTAAGCCCTTTAAAGGTAGTGTGAGCGTGCTCGGCCTAAACCCTTTCACGGAGAGCAATAGGCTGAGAAGACTAATCGGCTATGTTCCTCAGAAGGATAAGGTTTCTTACGAAACCCCATTGAAAGTATGGGAGGTTGTTCTGATGGGGATGCTTCTGAGAAGAAGGTTTCCAAGGCTCATTTCTCCAAGTGATGTGGATTCTGCAAGGAGAGCATTAGCATATCTGGGTATGGAAGAGTATTGGGATCGCTTCTTTAACGAACTGAGCGGTGGGCAGCAGAGGAGAGTTCTGATAGCGAGGGCGTTAGCATCCGACCCCTTACTCCTCTTGCTCGACGAGGTCTTTGCTGGACTGGACTCGGAGAGCCAAGAGTACTTGCTTAGCGTTTTCAGAATGCTGAGAGAAAAAGGTAGGACAATAATCATTGTGGAGCACGAGGTGGATCCGATAATGGAGTTAACTGAGAGAATCTTGGTGTTGAATAGGACTATATGCGTTTACGGAGATCCTGAGGAGGTTTTGAGCGAGGATAGGCTGAAACCGATATACCCCTGCTTGAAGACTGTAGAGAGAGAGGGGAAGAAAATATTCATATTCGGTGATAAGCATGCTTGACCCGTTCGTCTTAAGAGCAATACTGGGAGTCTTATTCGCATCTTTCTCAGCACCGGTTTCAACGCTAATGCTTCTGAGGGGGGCTCTCTACATAACTCCCGAGGTTTCTCACGCTGCTCTCGGCGGCGCAGCATTAGGGATACTTCTTCAAATGTTTTTCCCGAACATGGCAGACCCATTCATATTCGCAATATTTTTCTGTATAGCGACTTCCATCCTAGTATCCAGAGCCGGTAGAAGCAGTCAGCAGGCTTTAGGAATGATGCTAAGCGTCTCTCTAGCGTTAAGCGTTATGTTGTATGCAGTAATAAAAAGCTACCTCCCGGGGGAGAAGAGGATCTTGGTGGACAGCTATCTGGTGAGCGACTTGTTGCTTGTTTCTAATGCTGAGATTTTGAACCTTGCTGTTGCATCAACCATCGCAATATTGACGCTAATCGTATTCTACAGAGAGTTTCTCTACATGTGTTTCGACATGGAGACTGCTGAAGCGCTGGGGCTGAGAGTAGGTTTATACGATTCTCTGCTTTTCGCAACCTCTGCTGTAACCGCTGCGGTGGTAGCTAGGACGATGGGGGTCCTCATGTCGGTTACGCTACTCGTTATACCTGCTACTGTTTCAAGACTAGTGACTCGCCACATAAACAGGATGCTCACGGTTTCCTTCTCCATAGCACTCTTCTCGGGGCTCTGCGGTCTAGCCCTATCGCTCTACACAAATATTCCTACGAGCGGTGCAATAGCCCTGGTTTCAGTCACGCTTTTCTTAATAGCATATCTTATTAGGCTTCTAAAAAGCAGGCTTGTCTGATTCACTGCCAAAGCTGATAAGCGGGGAGGAGGCTGCTGAAAGGGCTGAAGCCCTTAGAAAAACATACAGCATCCTTTATGAAACCGATTTCAAAAAAGTACTGGGCCAAGTCCCGGTTGAGATGGTTCTCCCAACGGAGGATTGTCTCGAAGCCGATAAGCTTGTTGCAACCGTAAAAGCGTTTCTCTACGAGGATTACAGGGTTCCAACGATATGCTTAGAGCTGCCAAATAAGAAAGTGTACGTGATCGACGGGCATCACAGGCTTCTTGTACACAGGCTTTTCAAAGAAAGCGTGATGAATTCATACATACTGTCGCCGGAGGGAGAGATCGAGTACTACAAGCCGGTGAGAAGCATAATGGACCTGAGCATAATAAACATGCCGATATCTAGGACTAATCTTCCTTTTCTAACCGCTATTAAAATAGTCCTCTACTACAGGAGGATATACGGCGATGTTTTCCATCTGGAGCATAGGAATGTAGACATTTTAAGCCTGGTTCCAACGCAGCCTTTGATAAGCGTTGAGGGGTTAAAATACTGGCGTGATAAATACTCTCCGATAACATGTCTCGAACATCTTAACAAGCTTTACATTCTCGACGGTCATACGAGGGCTTTTGCAAAAATGCTCAATGGAGAGTATTCGGCGGAGGCGCTCGTCATAAAAAGTGGAGTAAGCCTAGACCTCAAAATAGTCGAGACCGCAGGAAAACTAGGCTTGTCAAGCATAAAAGACGTTAAAATCATTGATACAATGCCTTAATATGTGCCTTTATATAAGCAAGGTTTTATTTTTCTTTGAAAACACTAGGTGCAGCAATGCAGCATGCTGGGAGATCTAAAGCCAGGCTTATCGCGTCTTCAGCGTTATCAATAGCACTAGTCTTCATAGCCACATCATCAATATCCATTTATATCCCTGCAACTAGAGGATATTTCAATCTGGGGGACTCTATGATTTTCTTGACGGCATTATTATTCGGCCCGGTTGTAGGAGGATTAGCTGGCGGCTTCGGCTCTATGTTGAGCGATGTTTTCCTAGGCTATACTGTTTACGCTCCTGCTACTCTCGTGGTGAAGGGTATTGAAGGATTCTTAACAGGTAGTCT
>CAZTSG010000013.1:0-3349 GCA_964616835.1 uncultured Nitrososphaerota archaeon
GCTTTTGAAAACGCTTCCGCAAGCCTCCCCTCTTTTAACGCTAGTCTCCACTCGGCTAGGGCTTTTTCCCTCCTCATTCTTCTCTCATCCAGTTCCCTTAGCTTAAGAAGAGGAGGCTTCCCGTCGAAGACGAATATGAACCTCATATTGTAGTCGCACACTAGTCTTGTAATCCTGAAGGCGAAACCTATCAGGTGGGAGGTTACATTACCCTTAGGATCCGTGAAGAATGTTCCGTCAGGCTTACGTATCAAAGCGAGAAACTGGTAGAGCATCTGGTTAGCATCAACTGCAAAGCTCATCCCCCTGAAGCTCTCCAGGCTCATCGGCTTCCTCATGATTATGGGTGTTAAGTTTACTCCCAACCAGACCTCCTCCCCACGTTACTTATGTTAAAGATTCCGTGCGTTTATTGTTTTCCCCAGAAGTTTTTATACTCGTAGCTTGGTAGGGATCAAGCAAATCAGCAAGCCAACCTATTGGTTTTTCAACCACTAAATTTCTTGCAGAAAACAAGCGATTAAACAAAAAACTTATTAACTCTGATTGCTTTTATAAAACGAAAAGCATTGAATAGAAATAAACGGTTTGAGACCATTTTCAACCGAGCAAATGGGTCTCATTCCTAGGAGGAATAAAATAGGAGGAAGGTGATTGTTTTGAACAGATTTTTAAGAAATAGTCCACTATATCTTTTAACATGTCTAGTCTTATTTTCCTCAACATGCTTCGCTGGTAAAACTATTCAAGTTCAAGCAGGAACCAGTATCTATGATTTTATAGACCACGCTTCTGAAGCGCAGTGGAGTAGTGGAGCAGGGGTTTTGCCTTTCCCAGGAGACCCCTCGGACAGCAGAGGGTTTGCAAGATACGTGTATAACGCTCTTCTGGAAGACGGGTCGACTTGGAGCAGGGTTCTGGAAACCCATCCCCAATGGGTTGCCGGCGGCTGGATAATGGGTGTTTACCCTCAGCAGACAGTTCCGCCGAATTCTCAGCTAACCGTTAGGATAGGTTTCCTCTCCGGAGCCACCGGCACAGACGGCGCAGAGTTCGACGTTTACTTCGACGAGTACCGCGGTGTGAACGTAGCCCCCTTAAGACACACAATCCTAAGCAAAGTGGCCACCTTGGACGGTAAGCTCGACCTTGTAACGGCAGACTTGAGTCCGGTAGCCGGTAAGAAGGGCAACTTCATCCTTCGCGTCTACGCAGGCAAGACTTCAAACAGGGACTGGGCTGTCTGGGCGGAGGCGAGGATAGAGACGAAACCCCTGCCGGACCTCGTTATAATTGATGTTTGGGAGAGCAGCGGCCTTATTCATTACAGGGTGAAGAACGTTGGCGACGCACCAACCACGCCAGCCGGGATGCCGGCCAAAAGCTTCTGCAACTGCCTTTCAATCGATGGAAAACAGGTAGCGAAACACTGCATTACTCAAGTGCTCCAACCCGGGCAGGAGGCTGAGGGAGTTTTCGACTACGCTTGGCAGCCGACGCCCGGTGAACATACAGTGAAGGTTTGCGCGGATTGCGAGCAGAACATCGAAGAGTCGAACGAGGGGAATAACTGCATTGAGGAAAAGTGGCTGAAGGAAAACCTCCCAGACCTAGTAATTGATGAAATCATTTGTAACAGGAACAATAGCCTGATAGGCTACGTGTTGAAGAACATTGGGGGCGAGGTTGCGAAGGGAAACCATAGTACAACGCTTTACGTTGACGGCAAGGAGGTTGCTCACGACCCTGTTGGGGTTGACCTGAAGCCGGGAGACGTTTTTGAATCGTGGTTCAAAAACTATGAGTGGCCTGAGTGTCGAAACATCACGGTAAAAGTCTGCGCGGACAACTTTAACCAAGTGAAGGAGTTGGATGAGGGCAACAATTGCCTCGAGAAGACTTGTATCTCATACCCCGTACCTATAATTATTGTCTCTGGTCCCCGTGCTGTAAATGTTACACAGGATTCGGTTATCGTGGAATGGATTACGAATAAGAATAGTGATAGCACTGTTGTTTACAGCGACCGCTCCACGGGGGAGGAGAAAACCATTTACGACCCAAGCCTCGTGAAAAACCATGCTGTGAAGATTACTGGATTAAAGCCGAGGACAACCTACAGGTTCTACGTAGGTTCGAAAGACCGTTGTGGAAACGCTGTTATAAGCAAGACCATGGTCTTCGAAACAAAATCCCCACCGGACATTGAGAAGCCTTCAGTAACCCTGTTCCTCCCGGAGAGGCTTGTCGGCGTCGTAAACATCTCAGCTAATGCGAGCGACAACGTTGGCGTGGAAGGCGTGATGTTCTCGATAGACGGAGTGGTGAAGTTCACAGACTTCTCCCCACCCTACACATGGGTCTGCGACACAACCATGTTTCGCAACGGGGTTCACGATTTTGATGCGATAGCCTTCGACGCTGCTGGAAACAGGGCTGTCGAAGTTAAAAACGGCACGATCAACAACCCGATGCCGGATAGGACCCCGCCGCTGGTGCGAATAATTAAACCCAGTAGCGAACGGGTACACGACCTCGTAGAGATAAAGGCTTTAATACAGGACGATTCCAATGCAACCGAACCTGCAGGGTACATTCAAAGAGCAGAGTTTTACATAGACGGTGTTTTAGTGAGTGGGAGCATATATCCAGCATTTCACATCGATCCTTTCACAAGAGAGATCATTATAGAACCCGCTAGAAGCAACTTAACTATCACCCACCTTTGGAATGCAACAGGCCTTGAGCCAAATTCCGAGCATACAATAGAGGTTAAGGCATGGGACAACTCTGGCAACTATGGGCATGACAGCATGAGGGTGAAAATATTTCAAATACAATGGATACCTCCCATTGTAGAACGGATTAAAATCATTAATATAGAGGTTACGAGAAGTGTTGTAAGACATGATAACTGGTTTGACGTTAGCTTAACTATAAGGAATACTGGAAACATGGCTTTAGAACGATTTGAGATTAGAGATCCTTGTATTGGTTTTCAGGCAATGGCCCTGCCGATGCCAGAGACATCGAGAGACACCTCGGTGACCTATAATTGGATTTACCACAGTAGTATTGTAAGGATAACACCATTAATGGAAAGACTGAATCCCGGAGAGTCTTGGACCTTCCACTATTATGCTGTGCCTATAGTTTTCGATACCATGCCTCAGGTTGAGGTAGCCAGCGAGCACGGACGTAGGCGTGATTTCATAGAGCAACAACATATCATTGGATTCTCCAATGATCCAACGAATTTTATGACTTGTGTATACTTTGAATGCGAGGGCGTGACTTATCGTAGATGTTTCTCACTGCCCTACGGTATGGATAACGTAGATATGGATGG
>CAZTSG010000013.1:3449-8301 GCA_964616835.1 uncultured Nitrososphaerota archaeon
TTGGATAAAAGCTTGATATTTTGGTTTGGCCATGGATTGGCTGGAGGAGGAAGCTGGGCGTCTGTTCTAGACGCTTGGGAAGGGAGTTCGTGTTCCATTGGCGTCCAAAGAGAAAACGGACGGGTCGTTGGTAATCCGATAGATTTCGGTAGAAGCTGCCCCATTGTTTTCGCTTGGTCATGTGAAACAGGTCGGTATGTGAGGAAGAGATGGGATTCTACAACTCATGCGATTTGGGATAGCCCTTTATATGGAATGCCTGAAGCTTTCTTCCATTACGGTGCTGCAGTCTACATGGGCTCAACGATGGTCATGGGGGGCTCCCCTGTAGATGTGAAAGATAGCTTCTTTTTAAGTCTTAAACAATATTTGGAAAATGGCTATCCTATAGGACTCCTATTCAAGGACATGAAGATTAGAAAGATGGATGTAGAATTTGCGTTTGAGTTCAACTACTATGGAGATCCCAAGTATGGTGGTTAGTCATGATTAGTAAACGTTTATTTAAATCCTTGGGGTGCATTCTTATATTAACCCTGATTTTAAGTAGTATTTCTAGTGTTTTTGCTGAACAGGTTTCTGAGGTTGAGATAATTGGTTTATCTACTGATCAGGTAATTTACGATCCGGGTGAAACCGTAACTATTAATGTCTTATTGAACAATTCAGGCGGAGCTAAGAACATCATTATCAGTGCTCTAATAAAAAGCTACTTGACAAACGTTGTTATCAGCGGTGTGCCATTAAAGACGCTTCACAACGTAGTGGGCGAAGCGTCATTCTCGATGGTTTGGGACAGCAGGGGATTTCCGGTCGGCGACTATTATGTAGAAGTTATGTTAAACGATACCTATGGAAACTTGCTAGACAGGGGAACATGTGGGTTCAGGCTCGGCAGGCCCTTACTTAACGTGACCGGCTTCAGCGTTGAACCTCAGCACTTCAATATGGGAGAGAATATAAGAATAACGCTTGAAGCCCTTAACACCGGCTCGACAAACCTCTCCGGAAGCTGCATATTCACAATACGGAAAGGAAACAGCTCCGTTTGGTATTCGTACCAAAACTTCTCATCTCTTGCTCCAGGAGGCGTGCTCAGGTTCACCTCAACATGGGACACTTCCTCAGCTGAGAAAGGGGCTCTATACTATGTCGTTGGTTATGTTTCATACGAGAGCCAAACAACTCCGCCAGCAGTGGTCGTGGTCAGCACGAACTACTTGCCGGCAGCAAGGTTCAGCTACGCTCCTACTAAAGTTGGGCTGTGCGAGGAGGTGTCTTTTGACGCTTCTGCCTCCAGCGACCCTGATGGAAGCATATCTTCATACAAATGGGATTTTGGAGACGGTGGGGAAGGTTCCGGCGTTAAAGTTAAGCATTCCTACCATGGGCTTGGAGACTACTTTGTTACGCTGACAGTTATTGATAACGAGGGCGGGAGCAATTCCACCATGAAGCTCATCAGCGTAGTGATGACTTACAATCTAAACGTTTCCTCCAATGTCGCGGTCGAGATACCGGGCTCAGGCAAGTATAAAGAAGGGGACGAAGTTACTCTATCTGCACCACCCTCAGTGAGTATGCTTGGGTTGCCCGGCTTACTGGGTGCGAAGTACGTGTTTAAACAGTGGGCCGGTTTCTTTAATTCTACGGAGAACTCGGTAAGGCTTGTCTTCACCGGCTATGAGCCGAGGCTGGAGATGCGAGCCATGTACTCTGAGGACTACACGAGCATGGTGATCACGGTGGCTATTATGTCCCTAGTGATAATCGCAGTCATCGTCATATTCTTACGTAGAAGAAGGAAAAAGATTCCTTCCCTGCCACCTTCGCCGCCTCCGCCAACTTCCTCCGTTGCACTCCACATCTTACGTAAAATTGTATTCCCCTTTTTTTCCCATGATTTTTGAGAACATAAGACTTATTAATTCGAAGATATGGTATTTATCCGGTAAATCTGAAAGATGACAGAAAGTCGAGTAGGTTCGAAAGGGGAGCTATTTCTACCTAAGAAGATTAGGGAGGAGCTAGGCCTTCGCCCTCATACAAAAGTCATCTATAAGGTTGAGGGAAACAGGCTTGTGGTTGAACCAATTCCAAGCCTCGAGGATGTGCTGAAGAAACAGCCCTCTGTTGAGATCACTCTCGAAGAATTCCATGAATTCAGAAGGGAGCTGTCTAGGAGGGCAGAGTCTTGAAGATACTGTTAGATACGACGTATCTTCTACCAGCGATAGGTATCTCTCTTAAGGATTTCCCAAGAGACGTTTCAATTATGTTAAGGCGTAAAGGAAATCAGGTCTTTATGAGTGACATAAGTATCTTTGAGCTTTCAGCCAAAGGTGCTAAATACGTTAGTGCAAAGAAACTTCCTGCTGAAAGGGTGATTGAGGGCATAAGAGCCATAGTCTTTGATGAAAACATAGTGAAAATACCCATTCATGAAAGCAGGATTCTGCTCACGGCCCTAAGGATCAGGGATTGGCTCAATGACTTTATAGACTGTCTTATAGTCTCATCAGCCCTAAATCAATGCGATGCCTTGATAAGTGAGGATACTGACATTCAAAGCCTTGAGGAAAACAGAGCGTTTCACGAATTGTTAGAAATAATAAATCCTAAATTTGAGATCCGTACACTAGCCGAAATCACTTAAATCATGTTAAAAACCACTGACATCTCGGTGACTGTGAAAAACTTAATAAATTGCTAATCTTAACTAATTGTTAGGAAAAATGTGGATACCTACGTGGTTGGGAGAGATTTACTCAAGGCTCTTCCTTAGGTTTGAGAACGAGTTATTTACTTTCAATGAGGCTAGAGTATTCCTGAATACTGACGAGAACAAGCTTTCAGTAGCATTCAGCAGGCTGCACAAGCACAGGATCCTGCTGGTTTTCAACGATAAGAGGCCTAGGCTCTATAGGCTTATGGACCCGAGGGGCCTCGTCCTGTTAGCATCTGGGCTCATTAAAAACTTGGATAAGATTTCCCAAGAAAGATATGTTAAGGTGCTGTGTGACGCTTTCCATCTCCTTTCGCATTCACTAAGGATAACGTCCATGGCACTCTACGGTACTGTTGCTCGGGGGACGGCGAGGGATAACAGCGACATAGACATGCTCGTCATCTCCAATGATTTCTCCGGAAGCATTGGAAGGAGGATAGACCTGCTTCTCCAAGTGGAGAAGGGGCTTGAAGACGAATTGAGCTGGCTTAGGAGGCATGGAATCTATACGGGTTTCAGCTTCTATCCCTTAACAGAAGAGGAAGCGTCTAGGAAGCCCTTGCTCTTCCTCGATATGACTGAGGACGCCATAATCCTCTACGATAAAGACAGGTTTTTAGAGAGGGTTTTGACGGAGCTTAAAGCTGAACTGCTCAGGATCGGGGCCAGAAGGATTTTTGTCGGAGAAGAAAAGTGGTATTGGGATCTGAAGCCCGACTATAGGTTTGAGGAGGAGATAATTCTTTGAGGCTCGTCAGGATTGCTCAGTCGTATATGAAACAGGCTGGAGCTAGGCTTGATGATGCTCGCGACGCTTACGAGGAAGGGAATCATCCATACGCTGTGAGGCTGAGCCAAGAATGTGTAGAACTCTGTCTGAAAGCAGCGCTCAAGGCAGTAGGCATAGAGTACCCGAAGGTGCATGACGTTTCAGACGTTTTCCCAAGTGTTAAGCAGAGGTTCCCAGGATGGTTTCAAGCTAAGTTGGACTACCTCTGTGAATCCTCAAAGATCTTGGTTAAGAAAAGGGAGCTGAGCTTCTACGGTGGCGAGGACGCGTTCTTATCGCCTGATGAAGTAATAAGCGAGGCGGATGCAAAGGATGCTGTAGAAAGGGCTGAAAAAGCTTACGGCTTATGCAGAAAGCTGGTAGAAGAAATCGGTTCTGAAGCCGAACAAAGCGTTTATTAATCTACTTCTATGTTCAAGTTCATAAAGTAGCATAGTCATTTTTAACTTTATCACCTGGCTTAAGACTCATTTTTCTCCTAATGTCTTTTAGAATGACTATTTGTCCTTTCGTAACACTTTTACCTCGCTCATATACTTGGTATACTAAGTTTTTACCAAATTTTAAGAAACGCAGTATAATCCGAGTAGACTTTACGTTTTTAATGAATAAAGACGCCATCGAAGCTCCGGCAGGATTTCTCCGGAGATAATGCTGAAGTAGGTCTACGCTTAAGCATCGGAAATCTTTATAACCATTCGTTTCACACATTTTATGTGGTGAAAAAAGTTGGACACTCGGAACAAAAAGAATTGCCTAGGAATCGTGGTGTATGCAACTTTAATCTCGCTTCTACTGATTACTGCACTATCCGTTAAAGCTCAGAATTCTGAGCTAGTATACGACTTCGAGGAAGACGTTGAGGGTTGGGATGCTGATTTGAACGTGGGACAGGGCGCTATTACCTCCGCAACATGGACTACTGAGAAGGCTTACCACGGCTCTGGAAGCTTAAAGATGTATTTCGACGAGTCTAAGGGTGCTGCTGGCGGGGTATGCGTATACTTCGAGGAGAGCAACCTGGCAGACCTTCAGGATAAGATTCTCTCGGTATGGATATGGGTTCCGCAGGATGCTAAAGCACAAATATTCATGCAGAGCGCTACTTGGGACTGGAAGAATAGTGAAGCAATAGACTTGGTTGGAGAAACCTGGAATCAAGTCGTCTGGGACCTTAGTAAGGAGGATATTCCTTGGGAGAACGCTGTGAGAAAGCTTGGTATTCAGATAGGCCAGTGGGGTGTTACACCGTGGAGCGGCGACTTCTACATGGATTACTTCACCACCTCCGCCCCTGCTCCTACTCCAACACCCACACCAACACCTACTCCCAC
>CAZTSG010000013.1:8401-30919 GCA_964616835.1 uncultured Nitrososphaerota archaeon
CCTACTCCCACCCCTACCCCTATTCCTGGAGTATCAGTCGAGCTTGTGGTGGTAATCATAATAGTCGTAATAATAATCATCGTAGTAGCATACTACCTAGCCAAAAAGAAGTCGAAACAATAATCAATTTTTTATTTCTAATTTTATTATCGTCTATCACGAGTCTAAAAAATGATTGTCAAAAATTTGATAGATAATCGGCTATAAATCAGTCTTAAAACATAGAAGTCTTATGTGAGGATTGTCATAAGCAAGTGTGCTAGACATGTTATTCAAAGGGAAAGACGAATTGTTTTTCTTCACCTTTCCCCAAAAACGCATTACATTCATGCCTATCCACTTGCATGAATCATCCAAATATTCTTGCCATTTAGAAAGAACATTAAACTACTTCAAGTCGGAAGGCTGGGTGGCAGCAATACACACAGTTTTCTGTCCACTTAGAAATGATAATTATATATTTTAGAAAAAGATTAGGATGGAAGAACTCTCATTGACTTGTTTATAAGATTAGCGTGGTCGGAACGTCTAGTTTAAGAACAGCCTATTCTCTAAAATTTAAAACAGTTGGCAATTCGATTTAAGGAATGAGTTTGAAATGTGTATATTAGAGGACTTTAAAACATGATTTTCAGGATTTAACTTAAAAGGTTAAATTCCAGAATAACAAGCATATTCTCATTGTCCAAGGAATATAGATTTAAGACCCCTATTAGGAAAGACGAAATCGTTCAACTTAGGGCTGGAGACATTATATATATTAGTGGAGAAGTGTTTACAAGTAGGGATAGGACTCAAAAATTAATACTTGAAAACAGGAGTAAGTTGCCTTTTTCCCTGCAAGGTCTCGTCGAGTTCCACGCGGGTCCAATAGTTAGGAGGAGGAATTCGGGATGGGAGGTTGTTTCAATCGGTCCTACTACAAGCTTTAGGATGGAGAACAATGAGTACGATTTCATTAAAGATACAGGAATTATTGGAGTTGTTGGGAAAGGGGGTATGGGAAGTAAAACTAGAGAGGCATGTAAGGAGTTTAAGGCGTTCTACGGAGTTCTTCCCGGGGGAATTGCAGCATTGCTTGCTAAAAGGGTTACGCGCGTCATTGGAGCATATTGGCTTGAAGAACTCGGAATTCCTGAGGCAATGTGGCGCCTAGAGGTTCAGGATCTTGGACCAATAACGGTTGTGATAGACGCTTATGGAAACGACTTATACGAAGACCTTGAGAAAAGAGTTAGTAGAAACCTTTCAAAGCTCTTGGGAGACTTGGAGGATTAGAACCATGGAGAGCAAAATACTTAGAGACTATATTGTTGAGGCTATAAGGCTCTGTGAAACATCTCTTCCAATCGATGTGAAGAATCGTTTGAAGGAAGCCTATGAAAATGAGGATAGAGAGGTCCCGAAGAAAATATTGAGTACTCTTCTGGAGAATGTTGAAGTTGCTGAGAAAGAAGGCAGACCTATATGTCAAGATACCGGTGTATTAACCTTCTACATTAAGAGAGGAAGATGGGGAGAAGACGAGTTGCGAAAAATCATCTTCGAAGCTGTTAGAGAAGCCACTAGCAAAATACCGTTAAGGCCTAATGCTATAGACTTCTCATCGAAAATGAACTCTGGAGACAATACTGGAAGATTCATACCATGGATTGTCTGGGAGCCCGGTGGGGAAGATTTAGAGATTACTGTAATAGCCAAGGGTGGGGGCTCTGAGGTGGTTTCAGGCCTAAAGGTTTTACCAGCTACCGCCGGGAGAAAAGAGGTTTTCAGAATAGTGTTGGAGAGCGTTGCAAAAGCCGGAGCGAGGCCATGTCCTCCAATAATCCTCGGAGTTGGAATCGGCCCTTCTTCAGAAATAGCTCTTGACCTCGCCAAAAGAGCTGTTTACCTGAGGCCTCTCGGAGAAAGCCATGAGAATAGTATTATTGCAGAGATGGAGAAAGACCTCTTAAGAATGGTTAACGAGCTTGACATGGGTGTGCAAGGCTTCGGAGGCATAACGACCCTAGATGTTCATGTGGAATATGCATCCATTCATCCTTCATCCATGGCTGTTGGAATTGTGGCAAGCTGCTGGGCGCTGAGGAGAGCAGTGCTGAACGTATACAGAGACGAAGCGAAGATCATAAGCCACAACGTGCTTCTAAAATGAATTCCGGCGACATCTTAGAATTGCATAAATGCTTTTATTCTCCTTCCGACTCGAAATATTCGTGGAAAGAAGAATAAGATACTTCGATAAACTAAACCATATAGATAGGAGAGTTGGGAACATAGAGTCTTGGTTACCGTTTTCAGGAGAGGAGAGAACAAAGCTAGCGATATATAAGGCGTTTCAAGAGATTGTTGAAGCGTTTTTCGACGTATTGTCAATGAAGCTGGTTGAATTAAAAATACCTCCAAAAGACGATTACACTAACATTTTGATACTGGAAGAAAAAGGATTGATCAACAAAGAAACCTCCAGTGTTTTAAGGAGTGCAAACGGCTTAAGGAACAGGCTTATCCATGGTTATAATAAGGTGTCAGATGAACTAGCCTTAGAGTCGATAAAAATCTTGCTTCCAAAATTGGTTGAGATAAGGAAGGCCTTAGAATCATGGGCGAGTACGTAGATTTGCAAAAATTATTTGAGATCGATGGTGTTTTAGCAGTTCTCTTATTTGGCTCGAGAGCAAGAGGCTCGTCCATGGCTAGAGATATCGATGTTTGTGTTGTCGCGCCGGAAGCAAAAGATAGGGCAAGGTTGTTATTGGAAATATTTTCTAGAGTCGACTGCCGAAAGTACGACGTTTGGCTGTTCGAAGAGCTGCCGTTTTATATGAAGGCAGAAGTGGTGAAGAACCATAGATTACTATGGTGTGTTGATTTAGATAGACTTTACAATTACTTCGCTGATTTCCTTAAGCTATGGAAGGATCAGGAAATCAGGATTAAAATATATGGTAAAGAATTATAAGGAGAACCAATCCATTTTACTGTTTAGCTATTTGTATTATAAACCGACAGGCTTTGTCTCCCTTTGCTATGCATTCCGATTCGGTTACACTAACGTTCCTACCGTATAGTTGCTGGAATATTCCAGCAAGATATCCTCTGAAAAGCTGGCTAATAGGCTTGTCCTGATTATCTCTGAAAGGAGAGCATTCGAAGAGTTCGCTTGCTGACACTATCGCACCCTTATTGTTCAACTCCTCTATTCTGGCGATGCACCACCCCTTGGCTGACCTCTCTGCAAGTATTATTTTAACCGCGGTCTGCTTATCCACATGGTACTTGCTTACTACTGATTTGAACTTGCTCTCTCCCATTCCGATGCCCATTTCGTAGAGTATTACTGCTGCTCCTGTCCCAAACTTCTCATATAGCCTTTTCAGTATTGCTCCGAAGCTCTCAACTCTTAGCGTGAAGCTTCTCTCGCCACCCACCATTAGGGGGAAGAACAATTCATCTATAATGAGACCATTTAGAACGTTGCTTGAAAACTTCACTTCTAGAACCCCCTTAATGCTTTTTATATCTTCACTCAATGCGGTTAAATCTTCATTGGATTTAGATGCGTCGACTAGAACTCCCTTAATTATTTCGTCTTTTTCTAAATCAAGGTTAACGAATCCCGACAATTCTATTATGTTCTTATTGTGAAGCAACTCCACGATGTTTTTCAAACAAGTCCTCTTAGCCCTAATATAGAGTTCTCCAAGCCTTGCTTGTGGAAGATAGGCTTTACACAATATGTCTTTTGGAAGCCTCCCGCCATCAAGTATTTCATCAGATTTTTCCAAAAACACTTTACGCTGCATGAGCTGTTATTTCCTCTTTTTCATATAAACTTTTGCTCATCGAGCTTGTGAAGAAAATGCTTGGGAAAAAATATTGTTTTGAAATGCTTCTTTAAAAATGGTTTAAAATGTTTAAAAAGGTTCATGAAAGTTCATTTAATTTTAGACCCGTATTTTTCCCAATGAACGATTTCTTCCAAGGGTTTTCTGGTTCTCGTTGGCTTTTCATCAGGATAGCCCACTGAGACAGTGCATAAGACCCTTAGCTTATCCGGTATTCCGAGAAGCCTCTTTATCGGTTCTTCGAAAGGCGTGTTCAACACGCCCATCCAGCATGTTCCTAGACCAAGCGAGTGTGCTGCAAGCAGGAAGTTCTGCACCGCTACTGCAACATCACCATGATACCAGTTTTCACTCTTACTAGGGTCTGCTATGAAAATCACTACAACCGGGCTTTCAGCCATGAACCTTCCGTACCTGTGTATTTCAGCAAGCTTCTTCCGGGTTTCAGCATTCTTAACCACTAGGAACTCCCAGGGCTGGGAATTGTTTGCTGAAGGCGCCCACCTAGCAGCCTCCAAGCACTCTATTATCTTATCCTCCTCAACTGGCGTCGGCTTATACTTTCTTATGCTTCTTCTTGTCTTAATCGCTTCAATCACGTTCATGACAGACCACCTCTAGGAAGAGGAGTTTTCTGCTAATATCTTTTACTGAAATTTTTTTAAACAAACAAAGCGCATAATCACAGTGTTCTAAAAATGGTTCGGATGAGGGTAAACAGGTTTGAGAGGGAAACGATAGACCTTTCAGGATTCTGGTATTTCAAGACCGATCCCGAGGGGAAAGGAGAAGCTGAGAGGTGGTTTGAAGAAGAGCGGTTAACAGGTTGGGATAGGCTTTACGTACCATGCCCATGGAACGAGCAGGATTCTGTCTACACATGGTACATGGGAATAGCGTGGTACTCTAGGAGCTTCTACATACCGAAAGATTGGAATGGGAAAGCTGTTTCAATGTTTTTCGAAGGAGTAAACTATAGAGCTAAAGTCTGGGTTAACAAAACGCTTCTGGGAGAGCATGAAGGAGGGTTTACTCCGTTCTGTTTTAGGGTTGAAGACAAGTTGAGGTTTGGATGCGACAACAGGGTTTTCGTAATGGTTGACAACACATTGACAAAGAAAACTATTCCTCCGGGCGAGGGTATGAACCGAACGTATTTCGATTTCTTCCACTATGGGGGGATTCATAGAGAAGTATATCTCGTCGCTACTTCAAAAACTTACGTAAGCGATGTTACAGTAAGGACGGATATAGAAGACGGGAGAGGCATTGTTAACGCAAGCGTAAGCGTTGTGAATGAGACGGGTGAAGCCCGATTTTTCCAGTTAATTCTTAAAGTATTGGATCCAGACGAGGCTTTAATAGAAGATTCTGAAACAATATTCTTAGAGGCCTCATCCAGCAAGATCGTTGAAAAGAAAATCGTCGTTGATAACGCCAAGCTCTGGTGCCCGGAGAATCCGCATCTCTACAAGCTTGTGACAATTATAGCTTATAACGGAGAAGAAGTAGATGCAGTTGAAACAAGGTTTGGAATAAGAACAATCAGCGTCGACAACGGTAGGATTTT
Organism: uncultured Nitrososphaerota archaeon; assembly: GCA_964616835.1. Classification (GTDB taxonomy): domain Archaea; phylum Thermoproteota; class EX4484-205; order EX4484-205; family JAAOZP01; genus JAAOZP01. The sequence goes on from CAZTSG010000013.1 coordinate 13,820, forward strand.
ATTGAACGGGCGCCCGGTTTTCCTCAAGGGTTTTGGGAGACACGAAGATTTCCCGATTCTCGGCAAGACGCTTAATGGAGCCATACTTAGAAAGGATTTCGGGTTGATGAGAGATCTTGGTTGCAATTCTTTCAGGACCTCGCATTACCCCTATTCTAAGACTCACATGGATCTTGCGGACGAATATGGTTTCCTAGTCATACTTGAAATGCCCACTGTAGGACTTTGGCAAGGCGTTGAGAGACTTGATGACCCGGAAATTATAGATAAGGTGAGAAAAATTATTCGCGAAGCTATCCAAAGAGATAAGAATCGCCCGTCAGTTATAATGTATAGCCTCTTCAACGAGCCAGATAGTCGCAGAGAAGAGTTCCGAACATTGCTTAAGGAAGCGATTGAAGAGGCTAAGAAGAATGATTCCACTAGACCATTAACTTTCGCTTCATGCATGCATCTTGAAGACAAGGCTCTGGACATGGTTGACGTGCTTTCTTTCAACTTCTACTACGGGTGGTACACTCTTTGCGGAGACCTAGAGGCTGCTTCAAGAGCTTTGTCAAGCGTTCTCGACGAGCTTCACAAGAAACATCCTGATAAACCAATAATAGTAACGGAGTTCGGTGCGGACGCTATTACGGGAGTTCATCGAGACCCTCCGGAAATGTGGTCGGAGGAGTATCAGGCAGAATTGATAAAAACCTATTGGAACATCATACTTTCAAAGAAATACGTTGTCGGAGGACATATTTGGAATTTCGCAGATTTCAGAGTGGGGCAAAGTCCTGGGAGAACAACGCTGAATCGCAAAGGAATCTTTACGAGAACGAGAGACCCCAAGCTTTCTGCAAGAATCGTAAAGGAACTCTTTAGAAATACTCCGACATATTTGTGACAAAGCGGTTTAAAGGCTCTACTATCAGGTTCCCGATTCGAAAATCCAGCTGCCAGTGTTTCTATAAATTTCTGTCATTAAAGATTCCTCCCGGTCTAACGCTAGGAAGAATGCGGCAACATGCTTACAGAACTATTTTTTGAGTGCGCACTATATGGCGAGACTAGGAGATCCAGAGTAGGATCTGCGCTAGAGAATTGTGAAATTTAGCAATTTAATACTAGAAGAGTTAAAGCTTCTTCATCAATCTTATATGAAACCTTTATTAAACTTCTTTACAACTCTTTACCTCTATCCTCCTTGTGCAATAGTCTAAAGTAAGCCTCAGTTTTTCTATCAATTCTGTTCCTACAACTATTTCCTCAATTCCCTTGATAGTCTCTATGAAACCATCGAATCGATTTTTAAGACTTGGAATAACTACCTCTCCAAATGTTCCGGTAGATCGAATGGAAAGAGAGTTAGCAAGGATGAGTTCTCTTTGCTCCAAAGAAAGCTCGTCGAAAGAAAGCTGTTTGAAAACATCTTCAGGTATGAGAAGGAAACCTTCAAATCCTGTATCTAATATGGCGATAACAGTGCCTTCGCTCGGAAAAACTTTGTTCATTACCGGATTCTTAATAATTACCTCCAGCACTGGAATGTCGTCTAAAAAGTAGGGATTCATCCTCCGAGCTACGTGTGGCTGAGAGTCGGCCTCATTCTATACCCGCCGTGAACCACCGGTTTAACCGGTTTTGTAGAAACTATCCTTAGACCCCGTGGCTCAATACCTTTACTCTTCAAAATGGAAGCCAGCTCCTCGAGAGTGCTGGCTTCTGCCACTATATCCTCTCCTCTTAGAGCTTTAAATATCGTTTTATCCTCATCCATAGATTTTTCAAGGATAGCGAAGTAATTTGTTAAAGCATCCTCAATCACTTTTGACATTCCTCCCTTGCTTGACCCATGCAAGCGTTTGACGATATTCCTAAGCTTCTTCTCGATATCATTGCTAAGGGAAATTGTAATCGTACCCATGTAATTAATCAAAACATATGTTCTATTTAAATATTATCTTCTTAGACTATTCCCTGTTTTCACCTTCATCAAGCAAATCGCTTTAGCGCTGCCTCATTTTATACCCGTATTTCTCCCAATGTGTCATTTCTTCAAGCAGTTGCCTACTTCTCCCTAGTCTTTGATTCTTAACAACTAAACAACTAACCCCTATGGCTGAGAATTGTTTGCCGATGGAGCCAATCTAGTCGCTTCAAGACACTCGATTATCTTCCCATCCTAAGTAGATTTATGTTTTCTTATGCTTCTACTGGTTCTAATCGCCTCTATCACATTCATCTTTAAACGTCTCTGTTAAGGAATAGACTAGGATAGTATGGTTTACTGATGATGAATCAGAGATTACAAAATAGATTATAACGATTTTTAATCTAGTAATCTCGACTATTATTAGTTCTTACTGGCCTCCGGCTTCGAACGTCCAATTATTAAGGTTTTTGCAAATGAGTGTAAGTATTCTCGTAGACTCGTTCTGATCCAAGGCAAGGAAGAATGCGGCAACATGCTTGCAGAATTGTTTCTGGCTTATTCTCTTAGCCCAATCGTCACAATCATGCTTCATTTTTTTCTCAAACACGTTTATGACTACAGTATAGTCTTTCACCTTGGCTCTGATAATTTCTTTGCTAAGTTCTTCAATAACTACTTTATCAACAAGCTCCTTTGCCCTCTCAAATCTTCCACCCTCTAGGAATGCAGAGACCAGTGCCTCAACTCCGCCACCTGAGGACAAGGCTGCTTCAACCCTGCTGACCGTTCTCTTCAAACCCTCCTCGGCGAAGTAATTCAATATCTTGTTTAAAGCTTCATCCTGGTGTTTCTCAATCGTCCCCATTATACTCATCATTTGAAGAGCGTTCTTTACAGCATACCCCTTGAAATGGTTGTTAAAGTAGACGTAGACTCTCTTGGAACTCGACGATAACTCGTTAATCTTGCTTCTCCATTCTTTAAGCTCCTCAATCTTGTAATCGTAATAGTACCAAGGTCTACCTCCCCTGCCGTGGAACCTTACGTATGAGAATTCTCCAGTAACCTTAAGCACAGCCGGCAATAAAGGTTCGTCAACAATGCAGTATCCAACATTATTATCTGAAAGCAGCTTAAAGACATCTTCCCTCATCCAGCTGGGGTCCCTAAACTCGACGGCAAAACCATAGCCGTCGGGAAGGCTCTCTAAGAACTCGCTAAACCCTTTGAAGGCTTCTATAGGTTTCGGCGGGAGCTGGAACAATATGGGTCCAAGCTTATTAGCATTCTTAAGGGGAATGAGCACTTCAAGAAAGATTTTTAAGTCTCTCATAGCGCCCTTCTCCAAGTCCATGAGTTTAACATGAGTAACTGTTTTAGGAACCTTCAGCGAAAACACGAAGTCTTTGGGCGAGGTTTTTGCAATCGTCTGTATGAAGCTTTTAGAAGGCTGTTTGTAGAAGGAAGAATCTATTTCAACAGTCTTGAAAACGCTTGCATACTGCTGAAACATCTTCTCGCTACTTGTGTAGAAAACGTTAAGCCAATCCTTGTAGCTCCAACCCGATGTTCCTATGAGGATATTATCCAAACCTTTTAGAACAATCTCTTCAACCGTGATAAACTTTTAGCCGGAACCATATTATTCCTCTAAATTTTATAGTTTTAAACTAAATGAAGCAAATAAACTCTGTAACCTATGAGGTGATCTTAAAACCTGTGAATTACTTTTATTGAATACTATTTTACGGGTTGTATTATAAACTTACAGGCACCGTCTCCTTTAGCTATACATTCTACCTCTGTTACACTAACACTTCTACCGTATACCTGTTGGAATATGCCTGCTAAATAGCCTCGGAAAAACTGGCTTATGGATCTTTCCTGACTGTTTTTAAAAGGCAAGCATTCGAATAGCTCTCGTGCCACGATGATCGCTCCGTTTTTATCGTAATCTTCCAATTGGGCAATACACCATCCCTTTGCTGATCTCTCAGCAAGTATTATTTTGACAGCAGTCTCTTTGTTAACTTTGTATTTGCTTACTACTGATTTGAACTTGCTCTCTCCCATTCCGATGCCCATTTCGTAGAGTATTACTGCTGCTCCTGTCCCAAACTTCTCATATAGCCTTTTCAGTATTGCTCCGAAGCTCTCAACTCTTAGCGTGAAGCTTCTCTCGCCACCCACCATTAGGGGGAAGAACAATTCATCTATAATGAGACCATTTAGAACGTTGCTTGAAAACTTCACTTCTAGAACCCCCTTAATGCTTTTTATATCTTCACTCAATGCGGTTAAATCTTCATTGGATTTAGATGCGTCGACTAGAACTCCCTTAATTATTTCGTCTTTTTCTAAATCAAGGTTAACGAATCCCGACAATTCTATTATGTTCTTATTGTGAAGCAACTCCACGATGTTTTTCAAACAAGTCCTCTTAGCCCTAATATAGAGTTCTCCAAGCCTTGCTTGTGGAAGATAGGCTTTACACAATATGTCTTTTGGAAGCCTCCCGCCATCAAGTATTTCATCAGATTTTTCCAAAAACACTTTACGCTGCATGAGCTGTTATTTCCTCTTTTTCATATAAACTTTTGCTCATCGAGCTTGTGAAGAAAATGCTTGGGAAAAAATATTGTTTTGAAATGCTTCTTTAAAAATGGTTTAAAATGTTTAAAAAGGTTCATGAAAGTTCATTTAATTTTAGACCCGTATTTTTCCCAATGAACGATTTCTTCCAAGGGTTTTCTGGTTCTCGTTGGCTTTTCATCAGGATAGCCCACTGAGACAGTGCATAAGACCCTTAGCTTATCCGGTATTCCGAGAAGCCTCTTTATCGGTTCTTCGAAAGGCGTGTTCAACACGCCCATCCAGCATGTTCCTAGACCAAGCGAGTGTGCTGCAAGCAGGAAGTTCTGCACCGCTACTGCAACATCACCATGATACCAGTTTTCACTCTTACTAGGGTCTGCTATGAAAATCACTACAACCGGGCTTTCAGCCATGAACCTTCCGTACCTGTGTATTTCAGCAAGCTTCTTCCGGGTTTCAGCATTCTTAACCACTAGGAACTCCCAGGGCTGGGAATTGTTTGCTGAAGGCGCCCACCTAGCAGCCTCCAAGCACTCTATTATCTTATCCTCCTCAACTGGCGTCGGCTTATACTTTCTTATGCTTCTTCTTGTCTTAATCGCTTCAATCACGTTCATGACAGACCACCTCTAGGAAGAGGAGTTTTCTGCTAATATCTTTTACTGAAATTTTTTTAAACAAACAAAGCGCATAATCACAGTGTTCTAAAAATGGTTCGGATGAGGGTAAACAGGTTTGAGAGGGAAACGATAGACCTTTCAGGATTCTGGTATTTCAAGACCGATCCCGAGGGGAAAGGAGAAGCTGAGAGGTGGTTTGAAGAAGAGCGGTTAACAGGTTGGGATAGGCTTTACGTACCATGCCCATGGAACGAGCAGGATTCTGTCTACACATGGTACATGGGAATAGCGTGGTACTCTAGGAGCTTCTACATACCGAAAGATTGGAATGGGAAAGCTGTTTCAATGTTTTTCGAAGGAGTAAACTATAGAGCTAAAGTCTGGGTTAACAAAACGCTTCTGGGAGAGCATGAAGGAGGGTTTACTCCGTTCTGTTTTAGGGTTGAAGACAAGTTGAGGTTTGGATGCGACAACAGGGTTTTCGTAATGGTTGACAACACATTGACAAAGAAAACTATTCCTCCGGGCGAGGGTATGAACCGAACGTATTTCGATTTCTTCCACTATGGGGGGATTCATAGAGAAGTATATCTCGTCGCTACTTCAAAAACTTACGTAAGCGATGTTACAGTAAGGACGGATATAGAAGACGGGAGAGGCATTGTTAACGCAAGCGTAAGCGTTGTGAATGAGACGGGTGAAGCCCGATTTTTCCAGTTAATTCTTAAAGTATTGGATCCAGACGAGGCTTTAATAGAAGATTCTGAAACAATATTCTTAGAGGCCTCATCCAGCAAGATCGTTGAAAAGAAAATCGTCGTTGATAACGCCAAGCTCTGGTGCCCGGAGAATCCGCATCTCTACAAGCTTGTGACAATTATAGCTTATAACGGAGAAGAAGTAGATGCAGTTGAAACAAGGTTTGGAATAAGAACAATCAGCGTCGACAACGGTAGGATTTTATTGAACGGGCGCCCGGTTTTCCTCAAGGGTTTTGGGAGACACGAAGATTTCCCGATTCTCGGCAAGACGCTTAATGGAGCCATACTTAGAAAGGATTTCGGGTTGATGAGAGATCTTGGTTGCAATTCTTTCAGGACCTCGCATTACCCCTATTCTAAGACTCACATGGATCTTGCGGACGAATATGGTTTCCTAGTCATACTTGAAATGCCCACTGTAGGACTTTGGCAAGGCGTTGAGAGACTTGATGACCCGGAAATTATAGATAAGGTGAGAAAAATTATTCGCGAAGCTATCCAAAGAGATAAGAATCGCCCGTCAGTTATAATGTATAGCCTCTTCAACGAGCCAGATAGTCGCAGAGAAGAGTTCCGAACATTGCTTAAGGAAGCGATTGAAGAGGCTAAGAAGAATGATTCCACTAGACCATTAACTTTCGCTTCATGCATGCATCTTGAAGACAAGGCTCTGGACATGGTTGACGTGCTTTCTTTCAACTTCTACTACGGGTGGTACACTCTTTGCGGAGACCTAGAGGCTGCTTCAAGAGCTTTGTCAAGCGTTCTCGACGAGCTTCACAAGAAACATCCTGATAAACCAATAATAGTAACGGAGTTCGGTGCGGACGCTATTACGGGAGTTCATCGAGACCCTCCGGAAATGTGGTCGGAGGAGTATCAGGCAGAATTGATAAAAACCTATTGGAACATCATACTTTCAAAGAAATACGTTGTCGGAGGACATATTTGGAATTTCGCAGATTTCAGAGTGGGGCAAAGTCCTGGGAGAACAACGCTGAATCGCAAAGGAATCTTTACGAGAACGAGAGACCCCAAGCTTTCTGCAAGAATCGTAAAGGAACTCTTTAGAAATACTCCGACATATTTGTGACAAAGCGGTTTAAAGGCTCTACTATCAGGTTCCCGATTCGAAAATCCAGCTGCCAGTGTTTCTATAAATTTCTGTCATTAAAGATTCCTCCCGGTCTAACGCTAGGAAGAATGCGGCAACATGCTTACAGAACTATTTTTTGAGTGCGCACTATATGGCGAGACTAGGAGATCCAGAGTAGGATCTGCGCTAGAGAATTGTGAAATTTAGCAATTTAATACTAGAAGAGTTAAAGCTTCTTCATCAATCTTATATGAAACCTTTATTAAACTTCTTTACAACTCTTTACCTCTATCCTCCTTGTGCAATAGTCTAAAGTAAGCCTCAGTTTTTCTATCAATTCTGTTCCTACAACTATTTCCTCAATTCCCTTGATAGTCTCTATGAAACCATCGAATCGATTTTTAAGACTTGGAATAACTACCTCTCCAAATGTTCCGGTAGATCGAATGGAAAGAGAGTTAGCAAGGATGAGTTCTCTTTGCTCCAAAGAAAGCTCGTCGAAAGAAAGCTGTTTGAAAACATCTTCAGGTATGAGAAGGAAACCTTCAAATCCTGTATCTAATATGGCGATAACAGTGCCTTCGCTCGGAAAAACTTTGTTCATTACCGGATTCTTAATAATTACCTCCAGCACTGGAATGTCGTCTAAAAAGTAGGGATTCATCCTCCGAGCTACGTGTGGCTGAGAGTCGGCCTCATTCTATACCCGCCGTGAACCACCGGTTTAACCGGTTTTGTAGAAACTATCCTTAGACCCCGTGGCTCAATACCTTTACTCTTCAAAATGGAAGCCAGCTCCTCGAGAGTGCTGGCTTCTGCCACTATATCCTCTCCTCTTAGAGCTTTAAATATCGTTTTATCCTCATCCATAGATTTTTCAAGGATAGCGAAGTAATTTGTTAAAGCATCCTCAATCACTTTTGACATTCCTCCCTTGCTTGACCCATGCAAGCGTTTGACGATATTCCTAAGCTTCTTCTCGATATCATTGCTAAGGGAAATTGTAATCGTACCCATGTAATTAATCAAAACATATGTTCTATTTAAATATTATCTTCTTAGACTATTCCCTGTTTTCACCTTCATCAAGCAAATCGCTTTAGCGCTGCCTCATTTTATACCCGTATTTCTCCCAATGTGTCATTTCTTCAAGCAGTTGCCTACTTCTCCCTAGTCTTTGATTCTTAACAACTAAACAACTAACCCCTATGGCTGAGAATTGTTTGCCGATGGAGCCAATCTAGTCGCTTCAAGACACTCGATTATCTTCCCATCCTAAGTAGATTTATGTTTTCTTATGCTTCTACTGGTTCTAATCGCCTCTATCACATTCATCTTTAAACGTCTCTGTTAAGGAATAGACTAGGATAGTATGGTTTACTGATGATGAATCAGAGATTACAAAATAGATTATAACGATTTTTAATCTAGTAATCTCGACTATTATTAGTTCTTACTGGCCTCCGGCTTCGAACGTCCAATTATTAAGGTTTTTGCAAATGAGTGTAAGTATTCTCGTAGACTCGTTCTGATCCAAGGCAAGGAAGAATGCGGCAACATGCTTGCAGAATTGTTTCTGGCTTATTCTCTTAGCCCAATCGTCACAATCATGCTTCATTTTTTTCTCAAACACGTTTATGACTACAGTATAGTCTTTCACCTTGGCTCTGATAATTTCTTTGCTAAGTTCTTCAATAACTACTTTATCAACAAGCTCCTTTGCCCTCTCAAATCTTCCACCCTCTAGGAATGCAGAGACCAGTGCCTCAACTCCGCCACCTGAGGACAAGGCTGCTTCAACCCTGCTGACCGTTCTCTTCAAACCCTCCTCGGCGAAGTAATTCAATATCTTGTTTAAAGCTTCATCCTGGTGTTTCTCAATCGTCCCCATTATACTCATCATTTGAAGAGCGTTCTTTACAGCATACCCCTTGAAATGGTTGTTAAAGTAGACGTAGACTCTCTTGGAACTCGACGATAACTCGTTAATCTTGCTTCTCCATTCTTTAAGCTCCTCAATCTTGTAATCGTAATAGTACCAAGGTCTACCTCCCCTGCCGTGGAACCTTACGTATGAGAATTCTCCAGTAACCTTAAGCACAGCCGGCAATAAAGGTTCGTCAACAATGCAGTATCCAACATTATTATCTGAAAGCAGCTTAAAGACATCTTCCCTCATCCAGCTGGGGTCCCTAAACTCGACGGCAAAACCATAGCCGTCGGGAAGGCTCTCTAAGAACTCGCTAAACCCTTTGAAGGCTTCTATAGGTTTCGGCGGGAGCTGGAACAATATGGGTCCAAGCTTATTAGCATTCTTAAGGGGAATGAGCACTTCAAGAAAGATTTTTAAGTCTCTCATAGCGCCCTTCTCCAAGTCCATGAGTTTAACATGAGTAACTGTTTTAGGAACCTTCAGCGAAAACACGAAGTCTTTGGGCGAGGTTTTTGCAATCGTCTGTATGAAGCTTTTAGAAGGCTGTTTGTAGAAGGAAGAATCTATTTCAACAGTCTTGAAAACGCTTGCATACTGCTGAAACATCTTCTCGCTACTTGTGTAGAAAACGTTAAGCCAATCCTTGTAGCTCCAACCCGATGTTCCTATGAGGATATTATCCAAACCTTTTAGAACAATCTCTTCAACCGTGATAAACTTTTAGCCGGAACCATATTATTCCTCTAAATTTTATAGTTTTAAACTAAATGAAGCAAATAAACTCTGTAACCTATGAGGTGATCTTAAAACCTGTGAATTACTTTTATTGAATACTATTTTACGGGTTGTATTATAAACTTACAGGCACCGTCTCCTTTAGCTATACATTCTACCTCTGTTACACTAACACTTCTACCGTATACCTGTTGGAATATGCCTGCTAAATAGCCTCGGAAAAACTGGCTTATGGATCTTTCCTGACTGTTTTTAAAAGGCAAGCATTCGAATAGCTCTCGTGCCACGATGATCGCTCCGTTTTTATCGTAATCTTCCAATTGGGCAATACACCATCCCTTTGCTGATCTCTCAGCAAGTATTATTTTGACAGCAGTCTCTTTGTTAACTTTGTATTTGCTTACTACTGATTTGAACTTGCTCTCTCCCATTCCTATGCCCATTTCGTAGAGTATTACTGCTGCTCCTGTTCCAAACTTCTCGTAAAGTCTTCTGAGTATTGCTCCGAAGCTCTCAACCCTAAGAGTGAAGCTCCTCTCCCCACCAACCATTAGGGGAAAGAACAATTCGTCTATAATGAGACCATTAAGCACATTATCTGAAAACCTTACTTCTAGAACACCGTCAATATTCTTGAGCTTCTCAACGAGATCTCTCGCACCTTCGTTTGACCCCGAGACGTCAGCTAGGAATCCTTTTATTATTTCTCCGTTTTCAAGATTAGTGTTTTGAAAGCCGTATAGTTCGACAATTTTCTTTTCTAAAAGTGTTTTTGTAACCTTGTCTAAACTACTGCTCTTCAGTTTTAAGTAGAATTCTGCGAGTTTAGATCCTGGAAGATATGCTTCACACAAGAAATCTTTGGGAATCTTTTCCCCAGTAAACGCAGGTATTTGGTCGCTCTCTTCTCGGCGTCGCATGTGAACCTCCATTTCCGTGTGCTTATAAGCTTTTTTATTTTAAGATTGATTTAAATAAGTGGTTAACATAAAGATTACACTTATTTTTTTACGGAGCCATTTATAATCCGAATAAGCATGCGAAGAATATTTGTCTAAAAACAATACTTAGCGTATCAGGCTCCTCGGGTATCGAGGATGATTACACTAATGGTAAATAGTAAAAGTTATTAGGCATTACAAACACTTGAAAACGGTGTTTAAAAATGCTCTGGGAGTGTTTGACAAGCCCCGATATAAAGGAGGCTGTTGATAATAAGCTAATCGCAATCCTTCCAGTGGGCTCTATAGAAATACATGGGCCCCATATGCCGACTGGAACGGATTCTTTAACCGTCTGTGAAGTAGTTAAGATGGCTGCAGAGAAAGAACCTGCAGTAGTATTGCCCACCTTATACTATGCGTATGTGCCTGAGAACAGGCATTTTCCAGGAACCATATCCTTGAGTGCGAGAACAATATTAATTATGATTGAAGAAATATGTGACGAGGTCTCGAGGAACGGTTTTAAAAAAATTCTAATAGTTAATGGGCATGGGGGGAACAGCAGTCTCCTAAGAGTTTTTCTGAGAGAGATTTTGCACAAGAAGAGGGATTACGTTGTCTACGCATTAATAGAGCCATGGTTGGCAATAGAGGAAGTGGCTAAGAAAGCATGTGAGAGCAAGGTAGCTGGGCATGCTTGTGAACGTGAAACAAGCATGGGATTATACTTGTTTCAGAACCTGATTAAGATGGAGAATGTAAAGCAAGAAGCAGCAATAGGCAGCACCGGTCTAACTGGAATAGAAACACCTGTCGATTGGCAGGCCTATGCTATCCAGCTCTACCTAGGGGACCCTAGGTTAGCAACTATGGAAAAGGGTAAAATACTGGTAGAAAAACTTGTGGATTTTGTAGCGGATGCTATAAGAAGGATAAAACAAGATGAGAAGGTTCCGAGAATACTTGACGATTTTTACAAAAGAGCATACGGATGATGAGAGAAGGGCTTTAGAACCAGTCTGAAAGCCAAATATACGGATTTCCTGCTGGAAACAATATTCCCAATGCTTCTTCTATTCTCCCCTCGTGTTTAACATGCTGATCAATCAATACGTTCTTCGGATTTCTATATCCCAATATGAGCTGCATTAAAACCCATTGGGGAAGTTCAACCCACTTTACCGATTCGGATTGTGAAAGAGATACGCCCGAGTCCGAAATATCTAAAGTGACAAGACCTATGTCTGTTTTTAAAGATATTCGCGAAGGCAATTCCTTGCTACAGGATTTTCTTAAGCGTTCTTCGAATACCGGGATGAGTTTTCTAAAAGTCGATTCAAGATTAATGATTCTACCCATGCCGTCAGATGCATAGGGGTAGTCGATGCTCACTGTGCAACCTAGGCTTTTACAAAGGTCTGCAAAAGGATGGTCGAACGGAACATATATCTCCAGCTCGGTAACTCTCTTCTGGAAGGCAACATCACAAGCGTAACGGAGCACGTGCTCGTAGAAAGCAGGGTCCTCAGCACCCACTTCCGTTACCCTCATGGCTCTAGGCCACCGGTCGGCGGCACAGTATGCAACTATTTTACCAGAACCGTCTTCAAAAACGGTTCCGTCCGCGGGCACACCCCACCCACTCCCCTTTTTGAACCTAAACCATTCTCCTCGATACCTTTTCAGAGGCCCGGTCCTCGACTCGTTTGACGATTCATAGAGGTCTAATACGGCATCAGCATCCTCCTTTACCATGGGGCGGGCTTTAAGCCCGGGCCTCGTCCTCTCCGCATTCCTAAGAGGCATTGTGATTTTGAAAATGGGAAGTGTTGAAGCATACCCCCATCTGAAGTAGTAGTCGGGTATGCCGAAGAGCATTGAAACATCATAGCCGTTTCTAACCATGTATTCGATGGAAAACTCTATGACTCTTCTCGAATACCCTCTCAACCTGTATTCTTCTAGAGTTCCAACACCCCCTAGCCCACCCGTCTTCAAATATACTCCCCCAACCTTCATCTCCAAGTCGTTTATGGTAAGCCAACTGACCGCTGAGCCTCCCAGCTCGTCTAGGAGTAGTTCAACCCTGTGCGACCTCGGGAAATCAGTAACCCTTATCTCACCACTCATACGCTCTTGAGAATTTTCGAAAAGATTAATCTTACTCTGCCTCTATATAATATAGGTCTTGTCTCGAATCTCTTATAAGAGGCTTTTTCTTAACGAAGCTATTCCCAACAAGTATTGCTAAAGCGTGTCTTACGGTCCTCGTCGGAAGCATTGTTTTCTTCACTATATCCTTCTGCGTCAAGGGGCCTTCGTATTCAAGAACCTTCAGGACGAGTTTTGCACTCGGCGGCAGGCTGCTTATATCGAGAGACATCCTAGCCTTCTTCTCAAGCCTTTTAGCCAGCGAGGTTTCACTCTTCAACCTTACAAAACCAATGTCTTCTCCTCTTTCAATCATTATTTAGCTTGTGGCTCTAACCCTATACCCGCCGTCAATAATGACTTCGCAAGCGGAGTTGCTTACTATGTCACGTACCTCTATAGTGCTTTCAAGCGGCGTTACTAATGGTCTCCTAGTCAAGTTCAGTGAGTTCACCGGGACTATTACAACGACTTTTGCATGCGGATGTATTATTGGCCCACCCGTAGAGAGAGCGTAGGCCGTTGAACCTACGGGCGTAGAGACTATTAACCCGTCTCCAATATCTCTCCACACAAACTCTCCATCGACGTAAAGACTATACTCGAAAACTGTAGCGCTTCTCCTGGGGAAGATTGCCAACTCGTTTAGAGCGCATGGTGTTTCAAACCCGTCGACGACAGCCCTAATCCTTGCGGAATACTCTATCGAGTAGTCTCCATCATGTAGTGTTTTTAAAGCGTCTTCAGCCTTATCCACAGTCGTCTCCATTAGGAAACCATTATTCTCTGTCTTGCTCACGCCTAAGACAAACAGGCTCCTTGACTTCAAATAGCGGATGGTTTTTAAAACATCCCTGTCCTCGCCGACGACGAGAAGAATCCCCTCGCCCGTTTTAAGATCTTCGAAATCCTTCAGCCGTCTGACTTCAAAACCCATGCTACTGGCTACTTTAAGAATCCTCCTCAAGAGAGCGCGTTCAACCTTTGTTGGAGCAAGTAATATGTCCAATTGCAACCCGATTGAAGAAATTAGAGAGCCATATTTAAATGGATTGTTTTTAAGGTTTTAAGAGCCTTTTTTCAAAGCTCTTTTTTGCCCATCTGCATCACAATAATGCAATTATTGCCTGCATAGAACCCCTTAAATAATGCTTGTATGAGCCCTCTTAGAGGATGGAGGATCTGGCGCGTAAAATAAGAGAGAAGGCGAAGGAGGCGGGGGCTACGATACTCGCCCATAATTACCAGAGGCCGGAGGTTCAAGACATTGCCGACTTCGTAGGGGACAGCCTAGAGCTATCGATAAAGGCGATGGAGACTGATGCTAAAGTAATAGTATTCGCCGGAGTCGACTTCATGGTTGAGCAAGCAGCAATACTGAACCCTGAGAAGAAAATATTGACTCCAGAGCCCAGCTCCATATGCCCGATGGCTTGGCAACTAGATCCTCCGGTGGTTGAAGAGTACCGTAGGAAGCATCCTGGAGCCCCATTGGTTGTTTACGTGAATTCTTTCGCAGAAGTCAAATCAATGGCTGATTACGTGGTTACTAGCAGCAGTGCTTCAAAACTAGTCTCGAAGCTGGATGAGGAGAAGATTCTCTTCGGACCAGATAGGAATCTTGCTTCCTTCGTTGCTGAAACAACCGGGAAGGAGGTAGTGGCAGTGCCTCTAAACAGCTATTGTCCCGTCCACATAGGTATAACTATGGAGAAGATCGTCATGGCTAAGGAGAAGATATCTGATGCAAAGGTGCTCGTGCACCCTGAGTGCCCGCCAGAGACTAGGAGGATAGCGGATTTTGTCGGAAGCACTAGCCAAATAATAAGGGCAGCAGGGGAGATGGATGCTAAACGCTTCATAATAGGGACTGAGGACGGCGTCGTCCACAGAATAAACAAGCTCTACCCGGGGAAGGAAGCATACCCGGTTAGCGAAGGCGTTGTATGCTCCAACATGAAGAAGATTACTCTCGAAAAAGTATATAGGAGCCTAGTTTCTAAAGAGGCTGTCGTTAAGGTTGATGAGAAAATTGCTGAAAAAGCGAGGGCGGTGCTTGAGAGAAGCTTCAGCCTTCTGGGGGTGGAGATCCCTTGGCAGAGGAGATAGTTTTCAAAAAGTTTACTGAATGGCTTGCTGAAGATATACCGTTTTGGGATCTTACTTCAGAACTCATACCCCCTCATGTTTCCTGCGAAGCCGTCGTAATGGCTAAGGAAGACGGGGTTTCTGCATGCTGCGAAGACATTGCGCCAATATTGGAGAAAATGGGTTTTGAAGTAAAGATATTGAAGAAAAAAGGAGAAGAGTTTAAGGCTGGAGAACACATAATGCAGATCAAAGGCAATATGCGAAAACTCTTGGGCATTGAGAGATTATTGCTTAACATTCTTTCTCAAGCCTTTGGCATTGCCACTCTAACGAAGAAATTTATAGAGAAGGCGAGGGAGATAAACCCGAATGTGAAAATAGCTGCAACCAGAAAAGTCAAGCCAGGTTTCCAATTATTCGAAAAGAGGGCAATCGCTGCCGTAGGAGGAGATACGCATAGGCTAAACCTTTCAGATATGATCCTTATTAAGGAGAACCATTTGAAGTATTTTGGTTCAGTAAAAGAAGCTGTTAGAAAAGCCAAGGAGGCTACGAGCTTCAGCAGCAAGATAGAGGTTGAGGTTTCAAGTGCAGAAGAGGCTGTTGAAGCTGCTGAAGCAGGAGCAGACATAATCATGCTCGACAATTGTACACTGGATAAAGTAAGGAAGGCGATCGAGACGCTGGAACAGAAAGGTTTGAGAAGCAAAGTGTTAGTAGAGGTTTCAGGAGGAATAAAGCTTGAAAACCTTGAAGATTATGTCAAGACAGGGGTAGACATAATAAGCTCTGGAGAACTTACTCATTCTGCTAAGATCATCGATATTTCTCTAGAGGTTACGGAGGTCAAGAAATAATGAAGAGAATAGGCCTTATAGGTTGTGGCGCAATAGGTTCGCTTATAGCTAAAGCAATAGACGAAGGGGTTGTAAAGGCAGAGCTAGCCTACGTTTACGATATTAATAGTGATATTGCTTTAAAACTAGTTGGAAAACTGAAGAAAAAGCCTAGGGTTTCCAATGGGATTGAGGAAATGCTGAAAGACAAGAGTGTCGAGATAATTATAGAAACTGCTAGCGACGAGGCGGTTGTAAAATACCTCAAGCAAATCGTTGAAGCAGGTAAAGAAGTCTTAGTTATGAGCATAGGAGGCTTACTTTCACCAGAAACAAGGAGAATATACGAGGAAAACATTGGAAGAATCCATGTTCCTGCTGGAGCAATAGCTGGACTCGACGCCATCCAAGCAATAAGCCTAGTCGGAGTAGATAGAGTAGTGTTGACTACGAGAAAGCCTCCTGAAGCATTAGCATACTCAAGATATTTCAAAGAACAAGGTATAGATTTGGAGAAGATACGAGAGCCGACGCTGGTTTACGAGGGCCCTGTGGAGGATGCTTTGAAGCACTTCCCGAAAAGCGTAAACGTGGCGGCAGCACTAGCATTATACTCTAAATCCGGAGTGCTTGTTAGAATAATAGCAGATCCAACTAGGGAAAACATAGTGCACGAGATAGAGGTTGAATCCAAGGTTTCCAACTTAAGGATACTTGTTGAGAACGTGCCGCATCCAGACAATCCTAGGACAAGCTACTTGGCAGCATTATCCTGCATCCAGAAACTCAGGGAAATCTGTGGCTGAATACTAACTTCTTGGACTGCGTGAACACACCGCTATTTCTTTAAGGAGAAACTTGCGTTACTTCAGGAAAATCTTCCAAATAAAAAGTCAAATTAACCTTTCTCTCGTCAATAAATCGATTCATAAAGATTATCTTTTACTTCCGAATCTATAGGCTTAACATCCAGTATATATTCACGTGCCAAGCTCGAGTGAAAAAAGCGAACCTTTAGGAATCCTTAAAAAGGAGAACAATTTTCTAAAATTTCCTTACAATAAGGATAAAATCTTAAATCTACTTAATTACATTAATTAACGAAGCCTCTTGATGAATGGAATCTTGTCAAAATGCTTGTCAAAGCTATATACTTCGTTAATTCCCATCTTTCTAGATACTACGCAAGCCACTGCATCATTAGGGCTTACCTTGTATCTCGAAGATATTGTAAGAGCCTCCTCATATTCTCTTCGTCCAACTCCCTCTATCTTTATGTTTTCGGTTGCAAGAACGTCTTCTAGAAACTGAATTGCCCTTTCAAGGCCGAGTCTTGCTTCCACTATGTTAAGGATTTCTGACAAGTGTATTGTTGATATTACTACTTCTTCACCTTTTTCAACGTTCTCGATTATGG